>JAKSCF010000238.1 GCA_022360735.1 Clostridia bacterium | reverse complement strand
TAGCCAGAAAAGATGAAATCATTGAAGCTATCTACACTGTTAATGATAGAGCAAAAAGCCCGATAAAGAGGTTTTTAGGCTGTGATAGTTTCTAATATTTGATAGTTAAGCAATTAACATGGGAAGATGATATTTAAATTAAGGAGGCGTTTTAAATGATCACGAAACTATTGTGTGTCAACATCAGTTCAAAGGATCCCCAGAGACTGGCTGAGTTCTATCAAACAATTGGGGTTCCAGTATACGTGGAAGACCAGAACTATGATGGATGTAACTTGGGTAATCCTGCGAACGAATCAAGTGTTTGTGTTTGGGACGAAAATAAATGGGGAAAATCTCCAGCTGGTTATGTTACGATTGTCTTCAGAGTAGATGATTTACAGCAGACATACGAAGAAATAAAAAGTAAAGGCATCAAAATTGATCCTCCTCGGATAGCCGACTGGGGCGGCCAGGAAATGGTTTTCAATGATCCGGATGGAAACATTGTGATGCTGCTAACGTAAATAATGGTAGGACTTAGATAATATTAGGTCTTAAATAGCTAAACTCAAAAGGATACTTGTATATATCAAAAAATAATGGTAAGCTAAGTTTCTTACTGTCTTGGAATAAGAATGCCGTAGCAGCGTTTATCCTGGTGAAAGGGTAGCGTAATGTTGCCCCCTTTTGCTAAAGAAGTCAGAAAAATTGTTTATGAAAAGAGGGGAAGTCGTGCATAGTTATGAAATTCTAAAATACGAGAAGGAAAGAGATCAAAAAGCCATTATTTCAATGTTGTCTGAAAACGATTATTATACTGATGTGTTTATAAAAAATGATGAAAATCATGCGGATTATATTTTTGTAGCATATGTCAATAAGCAAGTAGCAGGCTTGATTTCATTTGATGGCATCAAAAGAATTGCCAATCTGATATTGTTTGTAGCTAAAGAATATCGCAGGCAAGGCCTGGGTTCAAAGTTACTGGATTATGCAGAGAACATCTTTCAAGAACATGAGGTAATTGAACACTCACGCTTCCTTAAAGTTAAAGATGAAGATACTGCTTTTAATCAGTTCTTAATGAGCAAAGGCTTTAGGGTATCTCTTTCATTCTACTTAATGGAAAGGGAGGGTAGCTCAATCCCAGCACCTGAGATTAACGTTAGGAACTATGCAGCAGGCGATTATTATGATTGGCATAGGATTGAGGAGGTTGCCTTTTATAAGATGCGTGAGAGTATAGGTGTATATCCCTCGCATTATTATCCGCCGTTAGAGTCTGAAAAAAGTGAATACTTAAAGGATAAAAGTAACAGATATGTTCTGATTGAAGACAATAAAATCATTGCAATTGCCATAGTTAAAGGTAGTGAGTTAGAGTCTATAGCAGTTGCTCCTGAACATCAAGCTAAAGGTTACGGGTGTAAATTTGCATCATATTTAATTAACAAAATTATCAAAAAAGGTCATACTAAAGTTACTTTAGGTGTCGCTAAGGGCAATGCTGCAATAAAATTGTATGAAAAGCTTGGATTCAAAGAAACTCAAATGGGTCATGTATATGTAAAATACTACAGGCCTGATACCAGAATTAGAAAACCCCCAAGTCATATTCTTAAGATTTAACATTTTAGTGTGTTTAATGCAAATACGAGATTTTCAATGAATCCCCAGCTTTGCTACCAATAACGGTAAACAGTTTTTTTACTCAGCAAAGAAAGCAACTCCATCTGTTCTGTAACACTTAGCTTTACCCCCGAATCTGGGCTCTGGCTCTCCATTTACTTTGCCGGTAAGCATTTTTTCAGCTCCAACTAAAAGTTGGTTGACAATTGAAGATGGTACTTTTAACTGGTGATGGCTGGAGTAAATCCAGTCAATGTCCTTAAGCAGTCCTTGCATTTTAATCATGCTTGCTTTATAGGCATAAAAATTGCGACCCGGCCCAAACATGTAAATAGGCCCGGGCTGCAAGCTGTCTCCACCAATCATCATACGATGTTTACGGTCTAACAGCCCGATACTGCCAGGGGTATGCCCAGGAATTAAAATAACTTCAAAGCAATAATCTCCGATCTGAAAAACATCACCTTCCCAAACAGCATTCATGGGAGTAGGAACAGTTGCTTTTGAATAGTAATAATCAAATTCTGCCGGGTGCATAAAACATTGCTCAAAATCTGCTGCATCACCGATGTGATCCCTGTCGGCATGGGTATAGATAACTTTTATTGGCAGATTGGAGATATCTCTAACCTGTTTTAATAAATGATTACCTCCTAAGCCCGTATCTACAAGCAAAATATTTTGATCGTCAATAAACATAAAGCTTCTCACAGCGCCTTGCTCAATGCTGTAAAATCCTTTATTTATTTCATTAAATTTAAACTTTTCCATTGTACTTCCTTTCATAATATTATTTTATTGAACTTATTTCTTAGTTGTTTTGAATAATTATTCTAAGTCTGTGTTTTCCTTAATTTTTCTTTTAATGTCTGCATCTCCGTAGGAGAGAAGTTTGCCAAAACCATAGGCTACTTGAAACCTTTCTTCTCCTTCGTACTTACCAGCAGCCACCAGTGCTGCCTTTCGTTCCTTCAGGGTTTTATAACGAGCAAGGGTTTCTTCATCTTTGTAAAAAAGGATATTGAATTTATTCCTGTTCATAGTAGCGGGGAACAGGTCTGTCAGAAAGCCCTCGTCTTCGTTACAGCAGTAGATGCCGTATTTTTCAGCAATTTCCTGGGCGTAAATCATATGCTCGTCACGCAGCTCACGTTCATCTACCGGGGCACCCAGAGCTAAATGCTTAGCTCCACAAGCTACTATTTCGGCAAAGGCAACCATAATGCCAACTACTCTCGAGAAAGCATCTATTTTTCTGGGCTTTCCTTCGCCGTAAAATACTTTGCGGTCATCCGGAGATAAAAATTCTTCAACCTCAAACATATAACCTTCCGGTCCCATAAACATCAGGCTCTTAATTTGGAGCTCTTCACTATAATGGGGTTTGTGGGTAAAATCTATGCCAGCGTTTTGCAGACGTTTTACCATTTCTTCATGATTTTTAACAACTAAACTCGTCAGCACGCCATCCCGGGTAGTAGCTTTGCAGGCACCTCGAGATCGATCTACTGCACCAATATAGGCACCAGGGCACGCTTCGTATATCTTCGACCACCCCTGATCACAGACTAAAGGTAATTCCAGCGTTTTTTCAAAAAACTCACAGGCTGCCATCAAATCATCGAAGTACAGAAAGCTTATCTTGCCATAGGTATCTAATTTCGCCATTTTTACTCCTCCTAATTTGGTATAATACAAAAACACCTGGTAAAAGTTTTGCTATTATTTTCGATGATTATTTCTCTAAATGAGTGTCAAATTCCTTTTGTTATACAATCATTGTATTTTTAACCCCCAAATATCTTTCCCAAGTGTTTGTCTAAATCTTATAAAATAATCAGACTGTTTCAAATGGTTCATGAATTAATATGAGGTAAGATATAATATCACATGCGTTATATTTGCATGTTATAATATTAGCAAAAAGGAGAGCCACTGTGTATTTTACAGATTATTGTATTTTATCTGACGATGTTGTTAAAGTAGCTAAATTTTATACTGAACTATTTCAAGTAAGTACAGAACTCAATAATATTCACACCTCAATACAAGGGCCTAATGTTGCAATAACTGTTTATAACATAGATAAAGCACGGGAAGAGGGTTATGATTTTAACGAGGCTGGTAGTGGTAAAACATACATAGGTTTTAATGTTGACAATGTGAATAAAGAGTATATCAGGGTTAAGGCATTAGGAGCTAAGATATTGTCACCACCTGTTACCTGGCCCTGGGGAGCCACTTCTTTTCGATTCTGTGATCCGGATGGCAACATGATTGTTTTTAGAAGTTGGAATGGAGAATTTGATGAATGATAATTATATGTACCATTAATAGAGCAGGAAAGGACTTTTATGGCAATTCAAGCAGAATACAAAACTGTAGTTGATGAAGTAACACGAAGATGCAGTGATTACTTTGCTGATAGATTACAATCAATTTACGTAACAGGAAGTATTATTAATAATGAAGCAATTATCAATGAGTCAGATTTAGACTATTGGGGTTTTATTGCGGATGATGTCACAAATGATGATAAAGCATGGCTGTTAGAAACAGAAAAAGATATCGCTGATAAATTTCAAATCTTAAATGGTGTTCACATTAATATTAAGTCATTTGAATATTTGAAAAAGGATAAATTTTGCAGGTTCATGTTAAAATACAATTCTCTACGGTATAAAGGTCATGATCTAATATCAGAAATTGAATCTCAAGGTACCGAAGCTTATTTGCCAGATAAGACTATTGCAAAATATAGATTGAAATTCGCCAAAAAGTGTCTTGAAGATGCGCTGAAAAACAAATGTCCTCAATGCTTAGAAGAAATTCCTAAAAATACTTACTTTGCTGCAAGAAAATTTGCGAGATATTTTGTATTAGTAGAAGGGGTATACTTTCTAATGGCAAAGGGTAAATTTGAATCGTATAAGCAAGAATTAGTATTGAAACAATTAAGAGAAAATAGTACAGGATTTGAGAGCATTTTAGATTTAACTCTTAGGATTCTAAAAAACCCAGAGGAAGCCAATGTTACTCATAGGGACTTTATACAGAGTGTTTATCCTTTTACTAAATGGATGTTTAATGAAATAGAGAGAGCTTAGGAAAAACTAGTTTGCTACAGAAATGAGGTTTTTATGAGAAAAAAATATCTATTAATTATATTAACTCTTATAGTAATTTTTTTTACAACTTCATGTGCAAAAAGATACCAAGCCATAAAGCTTACAGAAGGCTCTCAAATACCAGATATTATTAAAAGCACATTGCAGGAAACTGTTCTAGAGCGGGGAGTATACTATTTTGCAGAAACGTTTACTGATGATAGTAGTGCATATTTAGTGTTTTGCAGTGGAGATGCCGATGGGTTTGATGTTGAGATAACTGATTTGACTTATAATTACCTTATACAAACAGCGTCTCACCCTACTAAGCCGATCTATGGATTTTATAGGGTAGATTATCTTGAAAAAGTAGTAAGAAAAAATATAGACTATGGTATAATGACTGACAACTCTTTAATCATTTATAGAGTAGATGGAAAAATAGGTGAACAGGCCTGGCCTGTGCTTCCACCGGACAGTGAGTTAAAGGTTATAAAGTGGTGGGGATCAGACAAGAAGTTGATTGAAAATGATCAGGTAACAGCTGAAATTGCGATACAAAAAGAACAAGAAGTTGACCCTAG
>JAKSCF010000465.1 GCA_022360735.1 Clostridia bacterium | reverse complement strand
TATTGCTAAGCCCAGACCGGTTCCTTTACTTTGTAATTTATTTTTAGACTTATAAAAGCTTTCCCATATATAGGGCAAGTCATCGTTTGGAATAGGCGCTCCTGTATTTTGAATATTGACTCTTATATGATTGTCTATTTTTTCACTGCTGATATTAATCTTCCCTTTGGGAGATGTATGCTCAAATGCATTTTTTATAAAGTTGCTTAAGACTTGTTCCAGCCTAAAAACGTCTCCATAAATCATGCATCTTTGTTTTGCATGAGAAAAGATAAATTCTATATCTTGTTTTTTGGATATTTCTGCATATTTTTCGCTGACTCTCCTAAGTAATGTCATCATGTCAAAATTTTCTTTATTAATTTTAAAAGTCCCTGCTTCCAGTTGAGATAAATCTAATAAATCTCTCAGAATCTTTACCATTTTAGTTATTTCATCGTTAATAACTTCGTAATGATACTTGACTTCCTCTTCAGATTCCACTATGCCATCCTCTAAAGCCTCTATATAGCCTTGTATGATAGCTAATGGGGTTTGAATTTCATGAGATACTTGTGCAACAAATTGTTTTCTTAATACGTCTAAAGTCTTTTCTTTTTTAAGCTCATCTTTTAACTGGATAATGGTTTTTTCCAAAGCCGCAGCCATCCTGTTTAAGGTTTTCCCCAGCTGGCCAATTTCATCTTCTCTTTGTTCTTTATATTGACATGAAAAGTTCAATTTTCCCATTTCTAATGCAACATTATTAAGCTCAACTAAAGGTTTTGTAATATTCTTTGAAAGTACGTAGGCACCAATAGCTCCAAATATAAGCGCCGCTAAAATCATATATTTTATGATATCTTTAAATATGTTAACCGTTTCATCAATGGCTTCAACGGGAATCTGTATGACTGCTAATATCCCATTATCATATCTTTCAGCATAGAAAAGACGTGTGTTTTTATCTAATGGATTCATATATTCGACTTCTACATGCTCCCCTTTATTTATGTTAAAAGCCAGCCTGGGTATAGCGCTTCTAAGTTTTTTACCTGCTTCAATAATGATTCTTTCATTTTTTCTGTGTATCAAATAATCTATGTATATTGGTTCATCATAAGCATCAAAAATATTAATATTTGTACCCGTGGTAAAAGATAAGCGTTTCAATTTTAAAATGACTTCTTCATCCTCAACACTTTCAGCCAATATCCTCTGAATATCTTTGGAGGCATGTTGAATTTGGTTCAATTTTTGATTTTTATAGATGTCATCTGCTAAATAATTGATGACTATCCAAGATAGGAAAAGAACCATAGTGATGGTAATCAATATAATAACAAATGTTTTTTGAAATATGGATTGTTTCATGAAGTCACCTCAAAACGATATCCTACGCCTCTAACAGTTTTGACTTGGACATCTGATGATTTATTAATTTTCTTCCTTAATCTTTTAACATGGGTATCTACTGTTCTTAAATCACCATAATAATCATATCCCCAAACTTTATCTAAAATATTTTCTCTGGTTAATGCCAGTCCAATATTATGACCAAAGTAGAGCAATAAATCATATTCTTTTGGAGAAAGCTCTACTTCTTGATCTTTTATGTAAACTTTATGTGATTTGATATCTATTTTAATATCACTTATTTTCTTTTCATTGTCTGTTATATTACCTGTTCTCTTTAATAAAGCTTTTACTCTCATGACTAATTCTTTTAAACTAAATGGTTTGGTCACATAGTCATCCGCACCTAATTCAAATCCAAACAGCCGGTCACTTTCTTCGCTTCTTGCTGTTAACATTAAAATAGGTATTTCACTTTCTTTTCTTATAGCCCTACAAACAGACCATCCGTCATATTCAGGCATCATGATATCTAGTATAACCAAATCTAAATCTTGGCTGTAAAAATAATCCAGTGCTTCTTTGCCATCCTTTGCTTCAATCACTTGATAGCCCTCATTGACTAAGTATTTAATAATAACTTTTCTAAGGCGCTCTTCGTCTTCAACTATCATTATTTTCGGAACTAACATTATTTTCTCCCAATCATTTTTCTTTTATTTTATCATATGTCTATTCATCCATCTATGAATTAGCCGGTATCCTTAATCTACGAAAAGAAATTTTGGAAAAATTCCAAAATTTCTTTTCTGTGTGTGTCAACAATTTTTATCTATATTAAGCTTCATTAAGCAGTCTTAAATTATTTTTATAGAACCGGAGAATCAAAATTTAATCCTTTTTTTCCAGGTCTATCTCCACCTTTACACCCTTCACGGTCGCGTCTTTCTCCATTTTGGGGACGCTTCATAC
>JAKSCF010000135.1 GCA_022360735.1 Clostridia bacterium | reverse complement strand
TTTTTTCATTTGTTTGATCAGAATAGTGTCCATTACTTGATTATAATCTTTCATATGGCAATTGTTTTTCATCACTAGGTCTCTAAAAAGTACAGGATATTCCTTAGCAAACCTTAAGCTGGCTATTCCCATATCACGAAACGGGTTAAGCGTATTCTGTTCCCATAACATCTTTTTGCTAATGCTAAAGATTTTACTGAGTACAGCTTGTGTCAACTCATTTATACTTTTAAAATTGACATAAATAGGTGCAATCGAACTCCCCAATTTTTCTGCAACTTTTCGAATGGTGATGTTATCAATTCCATCCTTTTTAGCGATTTCAAAAGCAATGTCAATAATTTGTTCTTTTGAAAATTTTGTTTTAGGGCCCATATAGCAGTTCCTTTCTATACATATTCTATAATTATATATCACATGTTATATAACAAATATTATATAACATGCGATATATAATTGCAAATCAAACAAAAGGGACGCTTCTTTTGTTTGATTTCGTTTTATTATGTGATAGAATCAATGTGGGGGTGATAAAATGCCAAGACAACCAAGGGTGGAAAGTGAAACCGGATATTACCATGTAATGGTACGAGGTATTAATAAAGAAAAGATATTCAATACAGAAAAAGAGAAAGATAAAATAATATCTATTATCAAAGAAAAAACAAACGAAGAGTCGTGTCAAATAGCTGCATATTGTATTATGAACAATCATTTACATATGATCGTCATTTGTGAAAAGCCTGTACTTGCAACCATTATGAAGCGGATAAATATTTCTTACGCCATGTCTTATAATCGGAACCATAAAAGAATAGGCCCGGTATTTCAAGATCGATTTAAAAGTGAAGGCATTTCTGATGAACAGTATTTATTTGGGGCAATTAGGTATGTACATAATAATCCGGTAAAGGGCCATTTAACTTCAACAGCTGAAGAGTACAAGTGGAGCAGTATGAAAGAGTATATGGGTAAAGAAGAAATAGCTGTTATTGATAAGGATATAAAAAAGCAAGTTCTTGATGGTTTTCTTTCAGAGAAAGACTTCATTGAATTTCACAATGCTCAAGATGAAGATGACTATTTAGATGTGAAAGAAGAAGTCGCCAAGCGCAAAGAAAGAGAAGCAGAAGAAATCATGGCAGCTTACTTTGAAGAGAAGGGCATAACTGATTCTAAACAATTTCAAAATAAAGAGGAATTAATCAAAAAACTCTTAACAGAAACAAAGCTATCATATAGAAGAATAGCGGAACTTACAGAAACAAGTTTACATCAGGTCTATAGTTCAAACAAAAAGAACCGTCCCGGGAGGTTGAAATGAAAAAAATAATCGTACTAGTTATTTGTTTGCTTATGCTGGTATTATGGATATCGCAGCAAAATAAGAATGAAGAAGGCTTTATCAACAATGTAAAATCATTAGAAAATGGAGCGGAGGTTATGCTAAAGGAGGTTGCGCCTTTTGAATGGGATATGGCTTACTCCTTTTATCCGTATACATCTAAAGAAGAAATACAAGAAACCATTGGTTTTAAAGCAAATATAAGTGAAACTGTAAGTGAAGGCATGCCACATCTAATATTTGTTAAAGACAAAAAAGTGGTTTGTGAAATAATAGGATATCCCAGTAATTTAGGTATTAACATTGATTACTTTAGTAACGGTATAAATGTAAATGATAACATTGTTTTCAAGGCAGAAAAGAATACAGACTTTGTATGTTTATCAGAAAAAACAACGGATTTAACTGAAGATGAAATATGGAATATGATTAATGAAAAAGAGTGGCGTACATTAGAAGGCAGTTGGTCTCTAGGATATGGTATATATTTTTATACAGAGAACGATACAAAATATGCACTTAGCATGACTTATGGAAGTGGACTTCCTGTTATGAGTACCTATCAGTCAGAAGCTAAAGTACATAATAATAAGATATATATGGATATTCCAAATCACTTGTTAAATGGTAATATGAGCACAAAAGAAGAGGTTACTGGGATTACGCTTACATATAAGGATTATGGTTTATATTTTGGCAACACAAGACTTGAATATCACCCTGGATTTAGTCATTATGATGAATGGGTGAAATACAATTAAATCGTTATGTGGGATGTTGCTTTTAAGATAAAAAAGAATACGATATTGAAATATAAGAGATGGTTCTAAGTACTAAGGAGGTAGTTCTATGAATACCAATGTTATTGATATTATAAATAACCGAGCCAGCTGCAGAAGTTTTTTATCAAAACAAATTCCGGATGATGTTCTGGATACTTTATTAGATCTGATGACAAAATCACCTACTGCAGGCGGTTTTCAGAACTATACAGTCATTAAAATTGATGACGCTGCATTAAAAGAAGAAATTGCAGGTTATTGCCGGAATCAAAAATTCATTGCTTCTGCACCTTTAAATCTGGTTTTTTGTATTGATTACCGAAAAATAATGCGTATTAATGAAGTGGAACCCTTCGCTCACAATGCTTTGGATGATTTCTGCGAATTTTGGATGTCAATGCTTAATGTTGGCATTGCTGCCCATACTTTTACGTTAGCGGCGGAAGCTTTTGATTTAAAATCAGTGTATATTGGGAATATCATTAATCATCTGGAAAGTGTTTCAAAACTATTGAATCTTCCAACAGGCGTTATTCCTGCGCTTATGCTCACTGTAGGCTATCCCAAAGTCAAACCACGCCTTCAAAAGAAATATGATAAAAGCATCATTGTACATTCTAATGGTTATAATGAAGTTCCAATGGATGATTTGATGAATGCTTACAGAGAGAAAAATGATTCGTGGAATATGAAGGCACAAGAGAAATGGATGGATGAATTGATAAAATGTGCCAGACTCTATCGTGATGATGCTTATGCTAACGAAATAGAAACTTATTTCAAAACTCATGATAAAATTTCATCAATGCAATTTTGGCATGGCATTTACTACAATGACGGAGAAGGGCTTACTTATAAGGATGCAAAAGCATTTTTAATTAAGCAAGGATTTGCTTGGCTTAAATAGCTGGATAATTTTTGAAAACTGAACAAAAGCTAGAGGTGTAAAATGAAAAAGAGAATAATAAATGCGACAGTCATTGCCATTGCTATTTTTTTAATAATACTTATATATTTCAACCAATATTCTATTAAGAATAATAAAGAGTCAATTGAAATAGCACTTGCGGATTTTATGATGGATATAGATCTAAAATATTCACAGTTAGATGACAGTAATTCTGATACGCTTGAAATTAAGAAAATGGAGCATATTGGTGATAGAACCATTGTATTTTTAAGCTATCAGAGAGACGGTAAAGAACTATTTGCATATGCCAAACTAAAAAAAGGTCTAAATGGCAGATATGAGATCCTCAGTACAGGTCATGCAAGTGGGCGTACATTTCTGACAACGGATTTAAAAACCAATCAAAAAACATTCAGAATAATTATGGGGGAAAACTTTGAAAGAGAAATATCATCATTCAAATTGAAATATGATGGATATGAATTCAGTTCTGTTATTTCAGGAGAGGATTACTTCATAAAATATTTTGAGATACCTGAACATGTTTCGAAATTTGATGAGCTCATATTATTCGATCAAGAAAACAACGATATTACAGATGAAATAAGAGAAAAATACCCTGTAGAAAAGGGTGGAGGAACTACAACTTTAATGGAGGAAGGGTTAATAGAAACTATTTTATATGGCATAATTATTTTTATAACTTATGCAATCATGCGATATGTTAATGATAAAAGTAAAGAGAAGGAATAATGCTTTCCCCAGACGAGAGTTTGGGGATTTTTTTTGGGAGGAGTAGAATATAGAGAACCAATCTAAGAAATTAAGATTTTTTTAAGACGAATTTGATTAGGTGTGGAATCTAAGTGATATATACGGTTCATACTATATATGAAAGGAGTGTTGTAAAATGGAGAATAGTAGTA
>JAKSCF010000161.1 GCA_022360735.1 Clostridia bacterium | reverse complement strand
TTTTTGGATTGCTTCAAGATATTTTTTTTGGAGAAATTATAGGGGTAGCGGCTTTTATTTATTTTACTATCGGTATAGTGGTTAATGATATAAAAGGATACATCTATAAAGACACTGTATTGTCATCTATTTTGATAACTGCTATAAGCGTTACGTATTATCACTTTGCCTATTGGCTTCTGATGAGACTTTTTGATATGAATATCAGTTTTATGTATATATTAACAAATGTATATGTTATTGAAATATTTTATGATATCCTTGTGGGTGTTATTATTTATAAAATTTTGTTTAATAAATTATATACTTACAAATATAAATAAGATAGGAAGATAAAAATGAACAATTGGTTAAAAGACAGAAACAATCAAATAATGATGTTCATTATTTTTTTGATGAGTGTTTTAGTCATCAGGCTTTTTTCTCTTACCATTGTACAAGGGCAAGAGTGGAGAGATGAATCAGATAATATAAGAGTCAGGCAGATTTATACTTCTGCTCCCAGGGGAGAAATCAGAGACAGATATGGTCGTGTCTTGGCTGGGAATAAACCCAGTTTTGTAGTACAAATCGTTAGAAATAATTTGATTGATGAAAAAATCAATGATATCGCTATTGATTTATTGAGCATACTGGAAAATAACGGCGACGAATATGTAGATAATTTTCCTATTCATATAGAGAATGGTGAGTTTTACTATACTTATCAAAAAAGTATAGAGAAATGGTTATTATCACAAGACTTGAATATAGAATACTCTGCAGAGGAAGCATTTATTGAATTGAAAAATAGATACGGTATCGGTGAGGATGTTGATAAATATGATGCACAGATAGAACTTCAAAACCAACACGGCGTTTTTCCTCCGATTTCCGTAAAACATATGAAATATTTGCAGAATTTAGAAAAAGATATTTTCTTGGGAAAATATGATTTGGAGTTAGATTTAACTGCTGAAGAAACATTTTATAAATTTAGAGAGAAATTTGAACTGGAAGATGCATATAATGATAGTGAAGCAAGAAAAATTATGATTATTCGTAATGAGCTTGTCTCTCAAGGCTATAGAAAATTTAATCCGGTTAAGTTAGCGGTAGGTGTTTCAGAGCAAACCACTATAACTTTGGAAGAGAAAAGAAGAGATTTACCGGGTATTGAAGTAGTGGTTGAGCCCATTCGATATTATCCTTATGGAAGCTTGGCAGCACACGTCTTAGGATATTTAGGGAAAATATCTGAAAGTGAAAAAGAAAAATATGTTAAAGAGTTAGGGTATTTAGCTTCTGATTTTATAGGAAAAGAGGGTATAGAAAAGGCAGGTGAATCTTCTTTGAAAGGGATAGATGGTGTAACCCAAGTAGAAGTAGATGCTTCAGGCAGGCTTATCAAAGTCATTGAAGAATCCACACCTCAAAAAGGAAAGAATATTTATTTAACAATAGATGCGAAGCTGCAGGAGGTTGCAGAAGATGCTTTGCTCCAAGCATTAAACGAGATTCAAGTTGGCGGCGAGTTTCAAAGCAAGTTCGGTA
>JAKSCF010000136.1 GCA_022360735.1 Clostridia bacterium | reverse complement strand
CCTCCTTTGGTTTTTTTAAGCAGATAAATGTAGAACGGCCCGCCTATTAATGCAGTTAACACGCCTAAAGGAATTTCACTTCCGGTAATAGAGCGTCCTAAATCATCTACAATCAGCAGAAAACTTCCACCCATAGCCAGACAAAGGGGTAAAAGCCTTCTGTTATCATTTCCAACAATCATTCTCCCGATGTGAGGAATGACCAATCCAATCCATCCGATGGTCCCGCTAATACATACGGCTCCTGCTGTTGCTAATGCTGTAGATGCAATGATAATGCCTCGACATAGCGTTGTATTGACCCCTAAAGTTCCGGCTTCTCTATCTCCTAATGATAATAAATTAATTCTCCAGCGAATCAACATGATCCCAATGATTCCTATGAAAATAGGAATCATTGCTATTGCAAGGTCCGCGTAATTTGCTCTTGCCAAACTGCCCATTAGCCAAAAGGTTATGGCAGGCAGCTGTTCGTAAGGGTCTGCTACATATTTGGTAAATGAGATCAATGCAGAAAATATTGAAGATATAACAACGCCTCCTAAGACTAACGTTACGGTTGGCGCGGTTTTATAGATTTTTCCGGTTGCATAGCTCAAAACAACCGCTATGATACCAAATGCAAAAGCAAAAACGTAAGTAAAAAAAATATTATGAAATAAAATAATAGCAATACATGCCCCAAAGCCTGCTCCTGCACTAACGCCCAGCATTCCTGAATCTACCAGCGGATTTCTAAATACGCCTTGTAAAGCGCCTCCGCTTACAGCTAAGGCACCTCCTACAAGAAGTGCCATTAATGCTCTTGGCATTCGCATGTCCCATAAGACGGTATGCTGAATGGGTGTTATGCCTGCTGCAATGTTGTTGTAGCCTGATGTTAAAATGGTAACCACCTGAGAAATAGACAAAGGATATCTGCCTATAAACAAGGAAATAAACACCAGAAAAATAGGTGTAACCACGCATAATACCAAAAGGACTTTATTGTTTATTCTCACCTGCATCTTTATTCTTCCTTTCGTTTATAACCCTTGCTTAATCTTGTAGATTCTTTGCTTTACGCATATCCAATCCACTTAATATTTGTTCAATTTCGTTATCCGATAATTCATATTCAAATAAATCTAAGTAAAATTCATTTGTCAAAGCTTTTATATCTATCTCTTTAGAATACTCAGGATATAAAGTTTTGAGTGTCCAAACTATGGCTAACGGTGTTTCCAAAGAGGTTGCATGTCCCCATCTTGATATGCCTGTTGGCATCAGATACACCCGATTATTTAAAACGGCATCAATATCTTGCCATTCTTCTTTAGAATGAATATATTCATAAGTTCCCGGTTCATTGACCAGAATAACCTCCGGATTCCAGTACATGATGTCCTCTACCGTTGTAAAGAATTTATCTTCCTCTTTTTCTAAATCACCTTCCAGTGCAACGTTGATACACCCGGCTTTTTCCAACCATTCAGCCGGAAGTGTTCCCGGTGCGGAGGTCCTTGTGACCTCATTGATAGAATGATAAACGCGCCACTTTTCGTCTTCCGGTATTTTTTGAGTGATATCATCTGCTATTTGAAGCATTCGATCAAAAAATTTTATGTATTGTTCGGCTTCTTCTTCTTGACCTAAAATACTTCCAATGGTCTTAACCGCATATTTTTCATCTTCTATAGAATTGAACTCAATAACAAAATAAGGAATTCCCAACTTGTCCAGCTTATCCGTACCCATCTTACCCCAGTATGCCGGAGTATCCAGAAAAACCAAATCCGGGTCTGAATTTAATAACTCCTCCATATTAATAACACCGCCTGATTTTGGCATTAGAATATCTTTTATATGCGGCTCCATATTTAAAATAAGCTTATCTCTTTTTAAACCTTTACTACAGGATGTTATAATATCTCCTTCATCTAACATAATAGCGATATGTCCTGTTACGGTATACAATGCTGAAATACTGTCTATTTCTTCCGGATAGGGTACTATAATGGTTCTTTCAACAGAATCTACAATTTCTCTTCCTTCAATAGCCGGTTTTTCTTTTTCTTGAGAAACAGCATCTTTTGAATCGCATCCAGATATAAAACAAATTAATACTGCACAGATCATTAATGTAATAGTCCTTAATTTCATCTTTATTCACCTTCTTATCAAATGGGTTTAAAAAAAAGTAACGGCTAAGCTTATATCAATTCAATGCGCGTACCACAACACAATAAAAAAACCATTTCACAGTGAAATGGCTATAGAAATACTTTCTACCACAGATAACAACCCTTTTCACAATGGAAGGCATAAACGTTTCCATTTATACCCTGACGGCTTTTCATTCATAGTCAACCCTTAGAAAAAAAAGCTCGGATTATCTATTAATTTCTAGATTATTATATTATACTTCCGGTTCCTATTCAATATTTTTCAAAATTTTCATTACTATAATAACACAATAATAGATGGTTATAATTAGACTTGCTGAACGAATACATGTTACCATTTTTCATTCACTTCTAATGAGTGAAGTGATTCTTAAATGGTTACAATGGTTTTTCAAAAAAAAACGCGTGCAATTTTAATTCACACGCGTTTTACTCTATTAATTTTTCTTTTTCTTATGGTTGAGGATCATGAAGTAGATGCCCACTGCCAGAAGAATAGAACCGAGAAGTAAGAGGTTGTAATCATGGGTGCCCGTTCTGGGTAAAACACTTAATTCTTTTATATCCACATCCGAAAGTGGTATTTCTTCATCAGGTATTTCTATGATTATCTCATCTATTATCTCGCCATCTTTTGTGATGGTAATGGTTAGAGGCGTATTTTTAGGGAGATCTGTTAAATCGATGTTACCATCTTCATCTGTAGTACCTTCTTTGATGATATTTCCATCTTCATCCTTGATAATAACATCTGCAGGATCATCATCGTCGTCATCAATGATATCAATCACCACCGGATTAGATGCTTTTAATCCAATATCCAGAGTTAAATTAGAATCATTAATATCCAAAGTCACTTTATCTGACGCTCCATTAGAAGATATATCACTATCTAAAGAATCATCTCCGGCATTCTGTGTAATAAAGTTATATCCATCAGGCTTATCAACTTGGATGTAATACTCGCCTGAAAACAGTTGATCAAATTTATAGTAACCATCTTCATCCGTTGTAGTTTCGGCAATCAACTCATCGTCACCATTATAAAGCTTTATGATTAGTCCTTCAAAAGGTTGATCTTCGCCATCTTGCAGGTCATTATCATTCTTGTCAACGAAAGCAAAGTCTCCTAATTCGGAAGTTCCCACTAAACCGGCATCCAGGTCCATGTTGTCTTCTTCTTCATCTAAGAATACGCCATGAATTTTTCCGCTTTTGCTAACATCACTGTCTTCGCTGTCGTCACCGGCACCACTTATTGTAAAAGAATACCCGTCAGGTTTTTCAAACTCAAGACTGTATGATCCAACACCTAAATCATCAAATAAGTATTTTCCATTACCATTTGTGGTTGTAGATTTGGTTATTCCATTTGGATAAGTGATCGTCACTTTAACACCAGGAGCACCTTTTTCGTCAGAATCTTGAATGCCGTTATAATTGGTATCATACCAGACATAATTGCCTATACTCCCATATACTTCTTTGTCATCGGGTATTTCATAGATTCCTGCATCAATGGTTAAATCTTCTCCATTTGATACAAGTATG
>JAKSCF010000137.1 GCA_022360735.1 Clostridia bacterium | reverse complement strand
TATTTGTTTTCTTAAGTAATCGGCAATCATGGCATCATAGCCGGCTGTATGTTGAAACACTTTCAAAGCTAATTTGTATTTTGTTTCTTTAGAAACATCTTTTGCTGCATTTAGCTCTTCAATGATTTGCTCATAATCATTTGGATCACAGATTACCGAAACATCTCGATGATTTTTAGCAGCTGATCTTAACATGGTAGGTCCGCCAATATCAATGTTTTCAATAGCATCCTCTAGTGTTACATCAGACTTCATTATGGTTGCCTTAAATGGATATAAATTGATGGCAACTAAATCAATGGTCCCTATGTTCAATTCATCTAACTGATCCATATGCTCTTTTTTATCCCTCATGGCTAAGATACCGCCATGTACAGAAGGATGCAGTGTTTTGACCCTTCCATCTAAACATTCCGGAAATCCTGTAACCTCTGAAATACCCGTTACTTTAATGCCACTTTCTTTAAGGAGCTTTGCTGTCCCGCCGGTTGAAATGATTTCTACACCCATACTTTCAAGGGCCTTTGAAAATTCTACAACACCGGTTTTGTCTGATACACTGATTAATGCTCTTTTTATCATGATAAACCTCCACTTTAATTAATAATTAATAATTGAAGTGAATTTTGCCAACCCAAAATTTTTAAAAGATTGCCATGTTGCTATGCTTCTCGCAATAACAGAAATAAGAAGGTTTTCGGTAGAAAACCATCCATAATTATTCATTATTAATTATTAATTATCAATTGATTTTATACTTCCTTTATTTTAACGGTTCTGCCGTCAAGCACAAGTTTATTTTCACAGTATAGTTTAACTGCTTTAGGCAGCAGTTGATGTTCTATGTCTAACACTTTTTTTGCTAAAGTTTCAACTGTCTCGTTCTGTTTAACTTCTACTGATTTTTGAAGTATAACAGGACCTGTATCGGTTCCTTCATCGACAAAGTGTACCGTAGCGCCTGTTAATTTTGCACCATAATCCAAAACCGCTTGATGTACTTTTTTCCCGTAGTATCCTTTACCGCAAAAACTTGGTATCAAAGATGGATGGATATTTATGATTTGGTTCTGAAATCTCTTAACCATCTTTTTATCCAATATACTCATATATCCTGCTAGAATCACTAACGATATCTCATGATCTTCTAATATTTTAATAATTGCTTCTGTTCGTTCTTCAACATCAGGATAATTGTCTTTACCAATATAGATGCCTTCTATGCCATGACTTTCAGCTCTTTTTAGGGCAAAAGCATCCGGACTTGAAGAGATGACAATTTCAATGTCGCCATTGATATTGCCACTATTGATTTCGTCTATTACTGCCTGCATATTGGTGCCTCCACCTGACACAAGCACTGCTATTTTTACTCGCATAGACTGACACCTTCACCTTTTATTACTTGACCTATAATAGCAGCCTTTTCTCCAACTTCCTCTAATTTTTCAAGGATACCTTGTGCATCATTTTTATCTGCTATCATCATTAAGCCTATCCCCATATTAAAGGTAGCATACATTTCTTCTTGAGAGATGTTTCCTTTTTCCTTCATATATTTGAAGACAGGCGGTATTACCCAACTATTCAATTTAATTTCTACACCATATCCCTTTGGTAAGATTCTAGGAATATTTTCATAAAAACCGCCACCCGTAATGTGTACAATTCCATTAATGTCATATTCTGAAATCACACGATTACAGGCTTTTGTATATATTTTAGTTGGTGTGAGCAATACTTCTCCAACTGTATTTCCCAATTCATCTATTTGATCATGGATATTATATTGTAATTGATCAAAGAATAATTTCCTTACTAAAGAATACCCATTGCTGTGAATGCCACTTGAAGGCAACCCAATCAGTACATTATCTTCTTCAATATTAGACCCATCAATAATTTTTCCTTTATCAACTATTCCCACAGCAAAACCTGCAATATCATATTCGCCATCAGAATAGAAGTCAGGCATTTCTGCAGTTTCGCCACCTATTAATGCGCACTCTGATTCAACACAACCGTCTGCAATGCCTTTTACAATTTCTGCTGTTTTTTCTGCTTTTAATTTCCCGGTTGCAATATAATCCAAGAAAAATAAAGGCTTTGCGCCTTGACATAGGATGTCATTGACACACATAGCAACACAATCTTGGCCTACAGTATCGTGCTTGTCCATCATAAAAGCTATTTTAAGTTTTGTTCCTACACCATCTGTACCCGAAACCAATACGGGTTCTTCAATATCTGTTAAATCCAAATTAAATAACCCGCCAAAACCACCTAAGCCGGTTAGAACATTTTTATTAAATGTCTTTTGTACATGCTGTTTCATCAGTTTTACAGCTTTTTCACCTTCATGAATATCCACTCCGGCATCCTTATAGGTCAGTGACTCTTTCATTGAATCCTCCTATTATCTATTGATCATTTGATTATAAATAATTTTCTTACCCATTACACATGTCCATATGTAAACAAGTATAAGTACAAGTATAGTTTAAGTTAAAAATGAAAAACAACGTAAACTATTATTGCAAAAGCTTTCAACTCAAAGTTTAACTTGTACTTATACTAAAAGAGAGGAGCATCTTTTTTTAGTCTTTCTCAAAAACATATTTATTACCTCTCTGAGGTACGTCCATAGGATATTCTCCGTTAAAACATGCTGTACACAGCTGATTTTCCGGTAAGCCTATGGCCTCCATTAGTCCTGCAACACTTAAATAACCAAGACTATCCGCACCTATCATTTCAGATATTTCATCTATTGAATGATTTGCAGCTATTAGATGTCTTCTGCTGGGGGTATCTATGCCAAAGTAGCAAGAATGTGCTACCGGTGGGGAACTGACCCTAATATGCACTTCTTTTGCGCCGGCTTCCTTTAGCATATTCACTATTTTTCCACTTGTTGTTCCTCTGACGATGGAATCATCTATCATAACCAGCCGCTTACCTTTTACATTGTCTTTTAGTACATTTAATTTCAATCTAACACTTAACTCTCGCATTCTTTGATCAGGCTGAATAAAGGTTCTTCCAACATATCTATTTTTTATGAGTCCTTCACCGAATGAAATGCCGGATTGTTGAGCATAACCGATGGCTGCTACCGTACCGGAGTCAGGAACAGCAATAACTAAATCTGCATCCACAGGGTGCTCTTGGGCTAATATTATCCCTGCATTACGTCTGGCTATATAAACATTTCTGCCGTCTAAAATACTGTCAGGTCTTGAAAAATAAACGTATTCAAATGAACATGCCGCTTTTCTTGTGGTGGTATCGTATTGGATGCTTTTGATCTCATTACCTTCTATTACAACCATTTCACCAGCTTCTACATCTCGAATAAATTCTGCACCCATAACCGAAAAAGCGCAGCTTTCAGAGGATAATACATAACCGCCGTCAACCTTGCCTATGCAAAGGGGCCGAATACCGTGAGGGTCCCTTACACCAACTAATTTATGATCATAAGTAATGACCAATGCATATGATCCTTTAATGACCTTTGTGGTTTCAATAATAGCATCCTCAATTGAAAGATCTTTACTGTTTCTTGCAATAAGACTTGCTATAGCTTCGGAATCTATAGAGGTTTGGAAAATAACGCCATTATCTTGCAGTTCATCTCTTATTTCTTTTGCATTCACTAAATTCCCATTATGGGCCAAAGCCAAGCCGCCTCTTTTATGATATACCACTAAGGGCATAGCATTGGCAACGTAGCTTTCTCCGGTAGTTGAATATCTAACGTGTCCTATAGAAATATCGCCTTGGAGCCGCTCTATAATTTCATCATTAAATACTTCTTGTACCAATCCCATTTCTTTATAATATTGAATTTTACCAGCTTTGTTTGAAGCTATTCCTGCACTTTCTTGTCCTCTGTGTTGAAGAGAATGGAGGCCAAAATAGACTGACCTTGCAATGTCTTTTGAACCGGGCGCATAGACGCCTATAACACCACATTCCTCTTCTAATTTATCCCACGGTGTCTCACCTAAGCATTCGTTCATCTGTATACTCCTTTGTCAAGCTAGATTTGTATATTTACGTTATCCTCGAATTCTACTTAATACTTCCTGATACGTTTCTTCCACATCGCCTAGATCTCTCCTAAAACGGTCTTTATCCATTTTCTTATTGGTTTTGACATCCCATAATCTACAAGTGTCCGGAGATATTTCATCTGCTAATATGACTTGTCCATCGTAAAGGCCAAATTCTAATTTAAAATCAATTAATTTTAATCCTTTTTCTAAGAAATATGCTTTCATAATTTCATTGATTTTAAAAGTATATGATTTAATGGTTTCAACTTGCTCTTTTGTTGCCAAATCCAATGCATATACATGATACTCGTTCATCATTGGATCTCCTAAGTCATCATCTTTCAAAGAAAACTCAAAAACAATTTCTTTTAACGGAGTGCCTTCTTCTACCCCATAACGTTTAGCCATTGAACCTGCCGCAACGTTTCTGACGATAACTTCTAAAGGCAGTATTTTAACCGCTTTAACAAGGCTTTCTCTCTCACTGAGCAACTCCTCGAAATGGGTTGGTATGCCCTTCTTTTCTAATTCTTGAAATATAATGGATGACATGATGTTATTTACAACACCCTTATCTGACACAGACCCTCTTTTTTCTCCATTAAAAGCTGTTGCATCGTCTTTATAGTCAACGATATATTTTTTCTCATCATCCGTCTTATAGACTTTTTTTGCTTTACCTTCATATAGCATTTCTAATTTTTTCATTATTCTTACCTCCAAAAATTATCTTTTTTGAAATTTAGCGTCTTTTTCAATAACTTCTTGTTCCATTTTCTTTTTATAAGCCTTCATTTTCTCTCTTAGTTCGGGATATTTTACTGACATGATTTGAACCGCCAATAGCGCTGCATTTTCTGCGCCATTGATAGCAACCGTTGCTACCGGTACACCTTTTGGCATTTGTACAATAGATAGAAGAGAATCCAGTCCATCCATTGTTGATGATTTAATAGGCAAACCAATGATTGGCAGAGGTGTGAATGCTGCCAATACACCCGGCAAATGTGCCGCTTTTCCGGCAGCTCCAATAATCACTTCTACACCATATTTCTCTGCATTTTTTGCAAACGCCTCTGCTTGATATGGTGTTCTATGTGCAGACATGATTCGCATTTCACATGCTACTCCAAATTCTTCTAATATTTTTTCAGTTTTTTCAACAACATTATAGTCGGAATCGCTTCCCATTATAATAGCAGCTTTCATAGTTATTCCTCCATTTTTATCCAATAGTTTTATCATTTCGCACAAAATAATTCATGCTTATATATTAACAAATTACAAAATCCGCAGTCAATATGAATACGAATATTTATTTTGGTATTTTTATGTTTATAACTATATATCTTAACTATATCATTGCTAGTGTAATTAATAGTTCGTGTTTTAGTATTTTGGTCCCTTAAAGACTGATTTATCTGAATTTTATAGTTATATTTCATCTAAAACGGACTGAAGAAATTAAATATAGTATTAAAACCACAAAATTTAAAAGAACTTTCTGGGATAATCCTGAAAGTTCTTTAGCTGGTATCCTGTATAGGAACACTGATAACAGCTATTCAATCTTTATGCTAAAAGTAATGCCAAAATAGGTACTGTAATGACGCTTACACAGGTGGTTAGACTTACCATAATAGATGCATATTCCGGTTCTACATCATAATATTTTGCAGCTATAGCCGTTTGTGTTTGACAGGGTAATCCTGCTTCTATTATAAATACGCTTTTTCCCAGCCCTGTAATGCCTATAGTACTTAACAGAACAAGCATCAGCAAAGGACTTAACACAAACCTTGCGATCAGAATGACATAACCACTTTTCTTTATTTTCAATTGTTTAAAATTGATGAGTGCTATGTTAATACCTAAGAAAAGCATGGATAAAGGTACACATAGATTTCCAAAGTAGGATAGAGTTCGAGCAAGGAAAGGCGGTAACTGAACATCTATTGCTACTAATAAAAAGGCTGTTAAAATGGCTATCAACCCAGGTGTAACAGC
>JAKSCF010000138.1 GCA_022360735.1 Clostridia bacterium | reverse complement strand
TGGAATTAATGCCAATACAAAAAATCCCTCTGCCGGGAATATCACGAGAGAAGCGGATGGCTACCCTGCTGGATTATTTCAGGAAATGTCTGCAATTGCACTGATAAAAAATGGGATTCCTGGATATGACTACTCGGTAGAACAGTATAAAGACACTCTAAGATATTATCAGAAAAACTTAGCTAATAATTATGGCGTTACTCTCATCAATGATGTGCTATTCACTGAGAATGCAAGAGAAGCCTATAAAGAACTGGCAGAATCCGGTGAATTAACACTAAGAGTACGGGGCGTATACCATATCGACAATGATAAATTTGAAGAAAATTTTGCAGAAGCTACAGCGAGAAAAGGAAAAGATGATATAAACGATCTTTTCAAAATAAACACAATAAAAGTGTTTATCGAGGGAGAGTTCGCTATGTGTGAACCGTATGAAAGAAAGATGACAGAGTCATTGGGCTTACCCGCCGATTACACAGGTAATCCGTTATGGCAAGCAGAAGATAATAAAAAAATCTTCTCTGATGCCATGAAAGAGGGGTTTCAGATACATGCACATGCCATGGGCGACAAATCAGTTAAACAAACGATTGAGTCTTATGAATATGCACAAAAAATACACGGAAATGAAAACAGAAACATTATTGCTCATTTAATGGCGGTTAAACCAGAAGATATTGAGAAAATGGGGCAGCTTAAGCTAATTGGAGCATGTCAACCAAGATGGATGCTTTGCGATACCGATTTAGAAGGTTTTTGTGTTCCGTACTTTTCTAAAGATAGAGCATATGATTTTTACCCTAATAAACGCTTGCGTGATGCGGGCTGTGTTGTTGCATACGGAACCGATTTCCCAGTTACTCCCCCTCCAAATCCTTTCCATGAAATTCAATGCGGGATGACCAGAAGTGTATTCCCTGACGCTCCAGATTTTGAAACCTATAAAGGTCTCGTGTTGGGACCGGATGGTGATAAGCTGCGAGATGCTGTAACACTTGAGGAAAGTATACAAAGCCTTACAATAAATGGGGCCTATCAGAATTTCCTCGAAAACGTTACGGGCAGCATTGAGATAGGAAAATCTGCCGAACTTGTCATATTGGATTGTGACATAGAAAATATCCCTATGGAAGAAATTTATAAAATCAACGCTGTAACAACTATATTTAAAGGAAAAATTGTATTTGATTCATAAATACTTTGCTTACTTGACATAGAAAACATAGGAGAAAACAAAAATGATCATAAAGAATGCAAAAATTTATACCTGTAATGACAAAATGCCATGGGCTGAAGCCATTGCATTTAAAGATGATATAATTACTTTCGTCGGTTCAGATAAGGATCTTCCTGAGAATGATCAGGTATTTGATGCAAAAGGCAAAACAATCTTTCCCAGTTTTGTAGATAGCCATAACCATCCTGGAATGGTGTCCCAAAGTTCATGGCATATAAGACTTCCTTGGTTTGACAATGTTAATGATCTTCTTGATTTTGTTAAGCATTATGCTCAGGAACACCCAAAAGAAGAAATCCCTTTCCTTTTTTTTGAGTATTACCCGACGACTTTGTTTGGTGAAAAAGGTCCTACAAAGGAACTATTGGATACTGCAGTATCCGACAGACCTTGTTTGTGTCAAGATTTTGGAGAACACCTTCACTGGGTAAATTCTAAAATGCTCGAGTGTATGGGTGTAACCAAAGATACTCCGGACCCTGTCCCCGGGCTTGAAATGTTTGTAAGAGATGAAAATGGTGAACCTACAGGCTGGGTTAAAGAGTTTGCATGGCTACGCTTTTCAGAAAAATTATTTGCAAACATTGATTGGGAGCCTCCCATAAAAATAACTCCCAAACGAATGGAGAACTTTTTTATTTACACGAAGGAGAACGGAATTACAGCCCTTGGTGATGGATTGCTCGAGGGTGAGGACCAACTTATTTCAATGTTTGAACTAGATAGACAGGGTAAACTCAACTTATACTATGACGGCATAGTAAGATTCTGGAGCATTGACGATTTGCCTGAAAAAATCTCAGAACTACGCTTATATCAGAAAAAGTATACAAATAAGCATATTAAGCTGAATAGTGTAAAGCTTTTTCTTGACGGTACCAATGAAGCAGGAAACAGTGCACTATTGCATCCACTATCCAACGACCCTACTGGAACCAATTATGGTGAAATTAAAATGGAAACAGAAGAACTAACACGTTGCTTTGTACTATGCAACAAAGAAGGTGTTGATTTACAAATTCACATGGTTGGGGACAGAGCATTTAGAGTGGGTTGCGACGCCGTTGAAGCTGCACAAAAAATAGCTTCTAAAGAAGGTACGCCTTGGACCATACAGCCTATTTTTGCCCATTGTGAACTTATTGATCCAGATGATTTTTCAAGACCAGCTAAACTGGGTATCACCATCAACTGGACCTGTCACTGGGCAGGTGGATATTTCGGAACACAGGGAATACATTTCTTAGGTTCCGAAAGATGGCATAGAATGTATCGCATCACAGAATTAATTAAAAGCGGCGCCTTAATTGCGTGCTCAAGCGATGTCACATCTTTCCATGAATTATACAGAAGAGCCAATCCCCTTTTCGGCATCCAGATTTCTAATACGAGAATTGATCCGGAATTTCCCGTAGACCCGGAGCTTTGTCCGGGAAGTGTAAGAACACCTGTGAATCAGAAAATACCTTTGGAATTTTTGATAAAAGGATACACTTTAAACGCTGCAAAACAGTTGCATTATGAAAGCATAATGGGTTCACTAGAAGTTAATAAAAAAGCAAATATGAATGTCTTTTCGCAAAATCCCTTTTGTGTTGACCCAATGAGAGTCAAAGATATTGGAATAGAAGCCGTAATTTTTGATGGAAAAGTAATTCATGGTGAAATATAACCCATACTTCATACTATTAGGGTGTTCAATTACATTTTATAAAAGAAAATTTGATAACCGTTGCGGACACTTGCAGCGGTTTTTTTATTAATATATAATACTCATAACTTAGAATCCCCTTAACAGTTTTTATTATTTAATTCTTGAAAGGAATGCTTAAATTGTATATAGAAAAAATTGATTTCCCCAATGGTATACCTATTTCATATGAAGCCTGGCAGATAGGCAGTTATCATTTGCACACTCATAAAGATGTCATTGAAATACTTTTAGTCATAAAAGGGAAAGCAAAGGTAACAATTAGTTTTGAAACCTTTGAAATGAATGAAGGCGATTATGTTGTCATCAGGGAAAGTGATTCGCATACTTTTTCTGCTACATATTCAGGATGTGAAATCGTTTCTTTATATTTTAGGATGGAAGATTATTTAAATAAAATTCCATATCTCTATTATGTCATTTTTGGATGTGAATCTTTTGACCTTGCTAAATACAGAAATGAGACTTCAAAAATCCGAAAAATGATTATTTCAATAATTCTGAACCTTATTAAAGCAGATGAAAAAAGTATGAAAGAAGCTGAAAAAGGGGCTAAGGATCTTCTTTGGCTGCTTGTAAATGATTATGATATGATAAAGTATTACAACAGGAAGTGGGATGTACCATTTAGCAAAATAGAAAAGTATTATAAAATTATGAGTTATATTTTTGATTATTACTATATCAAAAATATTCAGGAATATATTTCACAGAAGGAATACTATTCAAAATCATACATTACACACTTTTTCAAAGAAGTTGGTGCAAGCAGTTTTAAAGATTTGCTTGCTTATGTAAGACTCTTTAAATCTGAAGAAATGCTGC
>JAKSCF010000140.1 GCA_022360735.1 Clostridia bacterium | reverse complement strand
TGAATGGATAATTAAAGAAAATTTTTAGGAGGGAGTAAAATTGAGAGAACTAACTATTAGCCAAGATTATACGGAAGAAGATTTAGAGGTCATAAGGGAAGGGTTACTGGAAGATACTTTTACAAAATTGTATACAGACCAAACACCGTTAGAGTATGATTTGAACTTAACTTTAAAGAACGAAGAAGGAGAAATAATTGGGGGGCTTATTAGCTCAATGTACTGGTATATTCTAAATCTTTCGTTTTTATGGGTTCGTAAAGATTATCAAGGATTAGGATATGGTACAAAGCTTTTACATAAGGCTGAAGAACTTGCTAAACAGAAAGGCTGTACGGTGATCTATTTAGATACTTTTGATGTTCAGGCACCTGATTTTTATAAAAAGCACGGTTATGAGTTATTTGGAGTTCTTGAAAATTCACCAAAGGGACATAGTTATAATTTCTTAAAAAAAGAATTATAGTAACATAAGAATGGCGGGAATAGATTAAGAAACAGGCTTGAAAAATTCACAAGTGGCGGGATTGCAAAATGTTAATTTCTCAAGCCTAACCATGTTTTTTTATTTGAAAATGAAACGGTCCAAAATGATCTGCTATTGTGCTGGAACGATAAGTTTTTGACCTGCATGAATTAACTGAGGATTATCTAGATCATTCATAGCATTTAGTTCCTGCCATGTCAAACCGTATTTTTCAGCAATACGCCACAATACATCTCCAGCTTTTACGATATAAACAGTTGTTTTTCCATCATCTGTACCTTGATTGCATGCACTTTGGCCGCTGCAAGTATCTTGGCTGGATGTATTTTGACTGGATGTACTTTCAGTGACAACAATACGAGATTCTATTTTAGGTGCAGCAGGTCCTAAGCTGACAATATAATCAATTAATACTTCATCAAGAGCACTATATTCGTTAAGAATTGGAGCCTCCGTAAACATTTTATATCCATCTCCTCCGGCACCAAGGAAATTGTTAGTAGCTACTACATAAGATTTATTTAAATCCAATGCTTTACCATTAACCTTTACCTTCTCAGCACGTTGGCCCACTGACTTTGATGGATCAATCTCAAAGGTAAGGCCAGAGACTTGAAGGAAAGCACCTTTTGCAGCAGGATAATCAGAAACACTATTTTCTAATGCATCTTTAATAATTTGTCCAGTCATCTTTCTTGTTTCCACATAATTACCAAATGGTAAAACCGTAATGACTTCGCCTTTAGTTATAGGGCCTGCATCAATAGAAGCTCTTATACCTCCGCCATTTGTTAAAGCGATATCAGCTCCTGTTTCAGCCACCATAGCATCTGTAATAAGATTTCCTAAATTGGTTTCCTGAGTTCTGACATGTGCTCTTTCGCCATCTAATAGGACAGAAGAATTTCCAACAACCTCAGATAATATTATATTTTGACTATCACTGATGTCGGCAATCAGCTCATTAACACTATTCTTTTCTTTAATAACAGGTGCCGATGCTTTAGAAATTAATCTTGCATTTAATTCTTTGACGCCGTCTTCACCTACTACTAAATTCACGACACCAACGCTCTTATTGTATTCACCGGCACTGACGATTAAAGTATCGTTAATCATCATACCATTGGCCAAAGTCGTATGGCTGTGTCCATCAACTATCAAATCAATGCCATCTACTTGCTCGGCAACAGCGGTAGAGCGATATTCATATTTTGTAGAATCATCAATACCCAAATGTGCTACACACACAATCACATCAGATTGATCATCTAATTCATTGACCATTTCATGTGCGGTTTTAACAGGGTCGTTAAAAGTGAGTCCTTCTACGTTATCAGGATGGGTTTTATAATAGGTTTCCGGTGTATTTAATCCGAAGAAAGCAACCTTAATGCCATCCATATCCTTAATAATATATGGAGTCAGAAAATTGGAACCGTCTGTGTTGACGGTTGTGTTTGAGTCTATCACATCAAAATCAGCCATTTCAACCAATTCTAAAAATCGGTCTTGGCCATAATTAAAGTCATGATTCCCCGGTGTCATAATATCATAGCCGGCTTTATTCATAATGTCTATAACAGAAGCCCCTTTATCTAAAGTGGCAAAAGTAGTGCCATGGACTGCATCACCTGCATCTACCAATAAAGTATTAGGATTTGCTTTTAAAAACTCGTCCTTTATGGAAGCAACTCTAGCAATTCCCATACCGTCATACTTTCCTGGCTTGACACGACCATGCATATCATTGGTATGAAGCAGCGTTATTAAAGTTTCGGTTCTTTCTTGTATTTCAAAAATAACAATGGTTCCTGAAACTTCATGTACAGCCAATAATAAGGCATGGCCTGTAGGAGAATCTTCTGCACTTACAAAACATAAACCTTCCGGTGCTAAGTCTCCACCAGTTTCATCACCAAAAACTCTTGTTGTTGTATATAATTCAAATTCCGGACTTTCTACATTGGTCACATCATATACCATAATGCCCCCAAATCTTTCTAGTCCAATAAAGGCATAATAATTATTACCAACAGATCCTACGATGATACCTTCAGGCTCAATACCTTTATCGTCTGAACGATCATCAAAAGCATTTTCATCATCTGTCGTATTGAAATATTTTGGAGAGGTCTTTGCTGTAACGACTCCAAAATCATTCCCACTGTCATAAACTTGTTCCATGGTTTCCGCATTATAAATTGAGAAAGATCGACCGCCGTATCCATATAGAGCAGTATAAATACCGTCACTATTTTTTCCATTTGCTGTGGTTATTTTTAATCTTCCAAGATTTTCTTCATTAAACAAGCCTGCTGCAACAAGTTGATTCAATTCTGATTGAGTGTACCCAGCATAATAACCGGCGTCTAATTGAATACTGTCAGCCAGATCACCTACTCTAGCTTCTTCTGAATAAGCATCATAGTCTTGAGAATCGCCTTCATTGGCTGTGAAAATATATGTACTGCTACCAATTTTAGCAGAATCTATCCCATCGGGTTGATAATAACTTAATACCGGATATCTTTGAAAATTAATAGCATCATCTTTATTAGAAGCATCTATCTCATTTCCAGGGACAGAATAATCTTTTACGCCTAAATCATAAACCTTTTCAAAGGCTAAACTCTCTAAATCCAATACAGCAATAGCATTAGATTCTTGACAGGATACATAGGCTTTTGAAGCATCTTCATCAATAGTAATATATTCTGGTTCAAGACTTTCTGCATAAGTTGCATCTGGCTTTGCTTTTCTGACGGATGCCTCAATGATACTTTCATCATCAAATTTTACCATTGTAACCTTGCCTTCATCCAACTTGTCTGCAAAATCAATGACTGCTACTGATCCTTCTGGGTCAATAGAAAAATCATCATTAGGCTCACCTTCATTGGCCACAAGAATACGCTTAGCATCTTTGGTTATTTTAACCATGTCAGGAAGCGGACCTACCTCATAAGTTGCAATATGCTTGCCGGTCATGTCCATCAATACAACATGACCATTATCTGTTTTAGGGTCTGCAGCCACTGCAACCGCTACAAAAGATTCGTTCTCAGCCACATCTACAGATGTGATGTCACGTGCTGTGGTTACGCCTTGTAAATCAGTCATTTTAATACGTTGATTGCTTGTAAAAGTTGTGACTTTATCGGATGCTATATCACTTAAGCTAACAATGTCTAACGCTTTTTCTGCACCGTTAACGACAAAAATCTTTTTTGATAAGGGTGCATATGCAGCAATTTCAGTGCCTCCTTCACCACTACCACTATCATAATGTCCAATTGCTGTCATAGAAATGTCCATTGCCCCTGGATACTCTGTAACCGTTATGCCACTATCTGAATCAGCATAAGCCATTGGTACCAGGGAAAACAATAAAACAAAAATCAATAACCAATATCCAATTTTTCTCATTATACGAACCTCCTTTACTTAGAATCATTTTAACATTTTTTCATTATATTTATGTTAATTAATTGTAAAAAAATGTAATTATATTTTCCTGTTTATGGGTGCTACTACTACTTTTACTTACTTAACCAATAAAAAAAGAAATATTAAATTTATATAAAATATTAAAATAGATTGAGATGTAATTTTTTTGATGGTTTACATTAGGAATGTGATGATAGGAAACTTATACATTTACGTTCAAGCAATCTATAAATTTGACTTTTCGTACTATATATTGTACAATATATAGTACAAAGGAGTGATGAAAAAATATGTTAGCTGTAAATTACTCTACTATTCGTGAAAATTTAAAAAGCTATTGTGATAAAGTTAATGATGATTCTGAAACGATTATTATTACACGTAAAGATAATAAAAATGTTGTCATGATGTCGCTTGATGAATACAATAATATCCAAGAAAATTTAAAAATTCTTAAAGATCCTGAATATTTCATTAAGCTATATCAATCTATTAAACAGCTTGAAGACGGAAAAGTAGTTATGAAAACTACAGAAGAACTGGATGAAATGGCAAGATGAATATATTTTTTTCAAAAAAT
>JAKSCF010000361.1 GCA_022360735.1 Clostridia bacterium | reverse complement strand
GGAAAATACGGCTGTTATTTTATGGGTAAATATTTTTCGGAATTAAGAATAAAAGAAAAAGATGAAATTAGAATACAAGATGTCTTAAGGGCAGCCTTTTTAAAGAAAGCTGAAATGTCAGAATCTCCTGTATTAACTGATAATTACACTTTTAAAATAGCTACCCCAAGTAATGTTAAAGAAATAGTTAGTTTATATAAAACTGTTTTTAAAACATATCCTTTTCCAATTCATGATCCAAACTATATTTTAAGCACAATGAATAATAATGTTGTTTATTTTGGTATATGGCACTATGATAAATTAATAGCAATTTCTTCCTGTGAAATATATGCAAATGAATCAAATGCTGAAATGACAGATTTCGCAACGTTGCCAGATTATAGAGGTAGAAATCTATCTTTTTATCTTCATAATAAAATGGAAGGTGAATTGAAAAAAAGATATATCCATAACGCATATACAATCGCCAGAGCATATTCATATGGGATGAATATAACATTTGCAAAGGGTAGGTACACATTTGCAGGAACATTAACAAATAATACAAATATTGCAGGGAATATAGAAAGCATGAATGTTTGGTACAAAGAATTAAAAAATTAAATAGAAAAATAGCATCATTTTTATTTACATGTGCAATATAATTGATTGCAGGTTATTGTGGAAGCTTTATGCTCTGCATGTAGGTAAGCCCCAACTGAATTTATAAGAACTTTATGGCTCGTCTTTTTTGTACAGATAACATAGACAAGATCAATGAGATGTGCAAGTAGCACGGTAACATACCCTAAAAAATACAAAAATATATTGCGTAAATAACAAATTAACTATAATTGTCAATTGAGGTCATTAGCGTAGCTGGGAGAACTTTTGACTGGCAGTCAAGAGGTCAGGGGTTCAAGTCCCCTTATCTCCACCAAAAACAATGAACTCAGTTCGATGAAAAAAGTTGGACTGAGTTTTTCAATGTAAACAATAAGCCGTAAGGACATTTTAGACTTTGTGGCTTTTGTTATATAAATGGGATAACAAGGTTGATGACATAAATAAAAGTGGAATAAGTTTGCTATATAGCTTAAATATTTCAGAAACTTTGAAGAAAATAGCAAAAATTTTTGTTTGCAGTCAGAGAAATTAACTGAAATGATTAAAGAGCTATCCGGCTGGAGAGCTGTATCAAATAAAGAGTTGGAGGATATTGTTGAAGCAAAGTATATAGATTTACAGTATGATGAAAACAAAGAGTTTGAATTGACACCGGACGAAATCAAAGCAATAGTTGAGGTGATATTAAATTCTAAAATAAAGCCGGCAGAGTATTCTTCCTTACGTAATATCGTTATTGAAGCTCTATGCGGCAATGGTGAAACTATTCATATGGTTTGGTCTGCATATTGGAAAGGTCTGGGCGTTGAAGGAACACATTATCAAATAGGAGGAAAACACACTAAAATCCTTGCTGATATTTTAAATAAATATAGTACTCTACCCTAAATAAAAATGTATTCCATAGCTATAGATGTTGGACTTTAAAATCAAATCTATGTTTGAAAAAACATAGATTTATTGCTGTTTTGTTCAAATATTTATGTGTAATATAAATATAGTATAATACTTCATAAAGCATTATTGAAAGGGGCTGTCGCATTAGCTATAAAAAAATAGCTGTGTGCAGCGCCTTTTTTATGTCATGCAACTGTTATCCAGAGCAATTTCTGTGGATAAAACGTTAGATTTTAAGAAAAGACATACTTTAACAAGCCATTATTTAAAATAGCTTTCCGTCACTTTAATATAACCATATTGATTTTGGTATCATTAATTCTCCGTCATTAAAGCTTGAAACTAAATGGCATATGCAGCATCGTTTACAATTTAAAAAGAATATCAGAGACAGATTTGTCACAGAAGTTGCATACGCTCTTAATCTTCTAATAGAATTCAATCCATCTGTTAAATATATCGCAGATATAGATAAAATTGATGTCAAGACATTACATAGCGCTTTAGAAAAACAAGTTTATGAAGATAACGGATTTAAATTATTCAACTTCAAGAATCATGACTACATTTTGCCGCATGAAATCCTTGACAGAGTTTTTAATGAGCGATATACGTGATTCCCGAATAAAAAGTCCCAAACCCCATAAAAACCACTTTAAGGATTATGTCTTTGTCAATTCAAAGAAATATATTCAGAATAATATTGATTGATAAAGGCATTGTTGACAGTAAATCAAAACCTATGCAAAATAACAGGCATACCCGAGCAAGAAGCACTCATTATTAGAAAAAAATACGTAATAAAGATGCATATATTAAAAAGCTGAAAGAAGAAAACGAGGAACTCAAAAAGGAGTGCGAGTTGTTGTGAGGAAAATTGTTTTTACTGATACAGAGGTTGGAATCATAAGGTTATTATATTTATTTGAGAAAATATGCATAGTTTCAAAATTTTTATTTGTTTTATTAGCGAATTATGGTATAATGTTTTGGTATTAGTTGATTTGTTGGATTTAACAGGAGAATTAATATCAACAATACAAAGAAGTTTAATATGCATTACATATTTTTACATGAGCAAGATAACCTTGATGATTATCTAACTACTTCTTTGTGCAGAAATGAATAACTATGAATGCAGGCTTTAGGAAAGTCTGCGTTTTTTGTTATGAGGGAATTTACAAGCACTTTTCCAAAGTTAATCGTCGGTGGGTCGCGTTGACTTAAGGACTGGGAACATAGCTCGGAGTTAGCCGGAAAAAGGTTATATAGTTAAGCAGGTATCTTAACTGTAATGGCGAAGCTATGTCTAAATGGGGTGGTTGTTATGGGCAATTGGTATATTTTGTTTGTCAAAACAGGAAGAGAACAAAAAATTGCAGATGAGATAAACAGAGTTTTAAAAGATATATTGATAAAAGCCTTTATACCCATGAAAGAAAATTATTTCAGACGAAATGGTAAAGTAAAAAAAGAACTGAAAATTATGTTTCCGAGTTATGTTTTTATAGATATGGAAACAGGTGATTTAAATGGAAACAAAAAAAAATAATGCGGGATTATGGAGCGCATGTACTCGAATAATGAGTGAGATAAAACCATACCGCTTTTCATTTTGCTTGTCCGTATTTTTATCTATTATCAGTACACTGCTTGGCATTATCTCAAGTGTACTGTTAGGACGCTTGACAGACACAGTTTTAAACGGAGGAAACTTTGGGGATTATCAAGCGTGGGTATTCCTGATGACTGCGGTTATTTCGTCAATATTGATTGGGTTGTTGACACAGTATCATTGGGGTGCGCTTACTCAGAGGATAAATCATAGTTTACGAGAAAAAACAATGATGAAAATTCATAATTTAGGGCACTCATGGTTTGAATCCCATACTACCGGAGATATTATCATTCGTTTGAATGATGATCTCGGACAAGTGATAGCTTTATATTCTCAATTTCGCACGATTGGTCTATCGCTTTTGTCTGGAATTATTTTTTTGGTAATTATGGCTTGGATTAACCCTTTATTGGCGATTGTTTCTTTACTTTTCCCATTTTTAATGCAGTGGTTTATCTTTCGATCTTCTAAAAAACTTGACCTACAATTTCAGCAACGGCAAAAACTTTTAAGTGAAGTTTCTGCTTGTTCCGAAGAAGCATTAGGCGGTATAAATGAAATCAAAGCAATGAATTTTTCATTTGCTTTCTGCCGTAAATATAATGCTAAAGTATCGTCTTATGTTCGCCAATTAATTCATTTGGATCGTCTTTGCAGTAAAAACGACACTATATTAGAGTCGCTCGGTCATTTTCAAAATTTGATATTTATTATCATCGGTGGACTTTTTATATTTCTTAGATATATTTCTGTCGGTGATTTTCTAATCGCACGAATGTTGACAGGTAATCTTAATGCCACAGTTGGCAGTTTGAATTTTTTCAAATTGCGAATGCAATTAGTCTCAGCAAACCGAATTTTCGAGGTGTGGGACGCAGAAGAAAGATTTCAAGTTTATACATGTCAGACAGAGGAATTCGCTTCCAAAAATAATGTACTTGAACTTAAAAATGTTTCTTTTTCATACCCGCAAAGAATTGATGTTGCCGCTTTGGACGATGTCTCGTTATCTGTTTTCAAAGGAGAAAAAGTCGCAATTATTGGATTAAATGGAAGTGGTAAATCTACACTTCTGAAACTTATCGCCGGATTCTACACACCAACCATCGGAAGTGTT
>JAKSCF010000141.1 GCA_022360735.1 Clostridia bacterium | reverse complement strand
TAGAGATAATATATCACCAGTGGGGGACCTCCCGTTCCAAACATACCTCCTAATATCCCGCTTACGCTTCCTGCTGCAATACCATTTTTTAACGTCGTTTTTACTTCTATTGTCTTTTTATTATTGATATAGGTGATAACGGATAAAACCACGATGGTATATCCCAAGATTTCTTTCAATACCGCTTGATTGGAAAATAAGAGTATGTACACCCCTATGGGTGTAAGTGCTACAGATGCCATCACCGGTACTGCTGCCGTTTTATATTCTATATGCTCCCTATATTTGTACATGCTGTAACCGGAAGCTATAATATTTTGCATGGATACCACAAGAGATGCCAGCTCTAAAGGTATGACCAGCGGTAAAAAAAGCATGACAGTGAGTGCGTATCCAAAACCTGACATTCCCTGTACCACGGCTCCGCCAATACATATTATAAATATTAAAATCTGCTCCATAATTAAGGTTCCTTAATGACCATCCGTCTATTTTTTATACTGCTTTAGCTTCTACATATCGATGAATTATGTTTTTAAGTCCCTGGGGTTGAAAAGCAATAGGTGCTGTGAATTTTGTCAGCGCTACCAGCCCTCCGTCTATACTGTCGATGCCGGCTATCATGGCCGCATTTTCCTCTTTCAATCCACCGCCGTAAACCACAGGCAGCTCATATCCTAAAATAGTTTTTGAAATTTCTTTTATATATGAAGATACAAATGATATGTACGCTTCTTCTGGAGGTGTTTTTCCTGGGCCAATGGCCCAAATCGGTTCATATCCTATGACGATTTCATTTTCTTTGATTATGCCCTTTATGTCCTTTAAACATATCTCCAGTTGTTTTTTTATGACTTTTTTTATTCTATCTTTTTGTTCTTCAAAAGAGCCCTCTCCTTTTTCTTCCGCACTTTCTCCTATACATAAAAGAACGTTGATGTCTCGCTTTAAAGCACATTTGACTTCACTGTTGATTATGCGGTTGACGGCTTCACCGGCTTTTGCTGCTAACCCTTCCACTTCCAGAGGCATAAAAGCATTCATGATGTCTTCTTTATCTCTTCTTTCTTCGGAATGACCTATGATGGACCAGCGACATCCCATGTTTGCAGCAGCTGCCGCCGGCAGATTGGTAGTAAATGCTCCGAAGTTTTTACCTTCCTCGATGTCGTCTTTGTAAACCCCTTGACTACCGATATATAAATTCATGACATCCGGTGCAGGATATGTATTCAATTGGTCTATTGCAGGCAATATCAAGCTTTCCGGTAATAAATATATGATTTCCATATCTTTGATATTTCCAATACTATTTTTACGGCTTTCATCCATTACCCATTCAATCCATTGTTTAGGATTGCTCATGGGACAAATGCCCCCTCTGCCTGTATCCACATCAAATCGTTTTAAATTGATAAATATCTTTTTCACTTAATCCTCCTCCTTATTTGTACACCTATATTCAGATGTGTTTATTTTGCCATATCAAGGTGAACGGCTGCTGTTTTAAAAGTCTTAGGAAGCGCTAATATTTTAGGGGTATCGCCTACATATTTTTTAGCATCCTCTAAAGCCTCCGCAAATGTGGCTCTGGTCTTCATCCCCATGCCTCTGGCATAACCCGGCTCATATGCACCTACACAATAAATGGCACTGGAATGTTTTTCAGCTAAATGTCCGCAGCTCATCATACTAAATGCATGGTATGGATGATACGCATAATTGAATCTATATTGATCCGTATATTTTTTCTGCATGGCAAAATACTCACCGTGCTCCGCCATATCCGGAAGATGATTATGATAGTCTCTTTGAAACAGTTCATATGTGGGTCTATATGAAGGGAATTCCTCATCATGGAAATATCCGTTACATATGGATGAGAATATGATCACACAATTTTCTTTTAAGACCCTCTTATGCCTTATAACCTGCGCAGATACCGCTTGCATGATGAAAATAGGATTGGTGCCCATTCCGTTTCCGTAATGGAAAGCTTGAGGCATGCCGAACATCATGATATCGTATGGTTCCTTTGCAAATGCTACATTGGTTCTTTTATCTGCTGCCTGCCATGAAATGGGCTGCATTTTTTCCGCATATCCGGAAAAAACAGCTATTTGTCTGGCTTTTGTATCTAAAACCGCATCGCACATAAAAAATTTCTTTCCCATCTTTTCTTCCATGTGCATGCTGATAGAATCAAATTTTCTTCTCATCAAACTCTTATTGCTGACAGGTGTGAAATCATCTCTGTGCATGACATGGGGTACATGATGAGATGCAATAGATTTCCAATGGGTTATTCCGGTTGCTGTATGTTTATATCCACCTGAATATCCTCCGTAAGGATTACCAAGGGTATGGCCTATACATACAGCCAAATCCGATTCATAGACTTCTTTATTCATTATGACAGGATTACTTTGAACATCACATCCCAAATCGACCAGATTATGATCATCTTCGCTGTCGTGATTAACGATTTGCCCTGACCACCAATATTGATTAAATATATCCTCTCCTAATATCCTTTGTATTTCAGCTTTCGTATTCTTTCTATGGAGTCCGTTGCTGCAAATCAGTTTTATGTCCGAATGTCTGACCCCTGCTTTGACACACTCTTCAATAATAATGGGAATAGATATTTTTCTATGAGAGGTTTCATGTTCTCCACCTTTAACTCGATCAGGAAAAATGATGGCCACTTTAGAGCCTTCTTTGACCAATTGGCTGATTGGTTCCATACCGATGGGGTTTAAGATAGATTCCCTGGTCTTATCGACGATATCGTGGAAGGGAATATAATCTGGATCTGGAATCGTTTCTCCGGGTACAAATACATCTGTTTCATCTCGCGGTAATTCTGCCCGCATTATTCCTTGTCCGTATTCAAAATCTACTTGGATCGTGTTCATAATCGTTCTCCTATCCCTATCAACTTTTTCTATCTCCAAACTTATTGCTCCAAACGTTTGGATATTTTTATATTATCACATATATTTTTTTTGTCAAACAAAAAATGATCCCTTACGGAATCATTTCTTACTTAATTTATTTTATTGCCGGACGATATTGTCAATCTATTGGCCGGATATTGCTCTGCAGCTGTCTCTTTCTATTAAATTAAAAGGAATTTCAACTCTAACCGGTAAATTTGTTTCTCCTTCAATCCTTTCCACCAGCATTTTAACTGCATATCTTCCCAATTCTTCTTTTACTACATCGATGGTTGTAAGCGCCGGAGTAAAATATTGAGCCATGTCAATATTGTCGATACTGATAACAGATATATCATCGGGAACTCCGATATTTTTCTCATGCATTGCTTTTATGCTCCCCATAGCCACAAAATCATTAGCACAGAAAAAAGCTGTGGGCAATTCTTGATGGCTTTCAATATATTTTTTCATAGAAGTATGTCCGGATTCTGCATTGAGTGGGGAATCTATAACCCATTGGGGCTTCAGTTGAATATTATTAAGCTTAAGGGTATCGCAATAGGCTTCATACCTGTGCTCATTAACCAGCTTGATATCTTCTCTCTCATTGACTTCTCCTATAAATCCAATTTGAGTATGCCCCAGGCTTATTAAATATTCAAGGGCAACTTTAGTGGCTTTATATCCGTCACAGATGACTTCACTAAATCCACCGTCCATATAGTTGACCCCTGCATAAACTAAATTTTTAATGTGTTTCTTAAAAAAATCCAATGTTTCATTATTGTATCTGCCCAATAAAATAGCACCATCAACGGGATTATACATCAGGTTATTATATAAAGCCGAAAAGCTCATATCCGTTGATGAAAATGAGTAGGCAACAACGTATCCTCTTTTATGGATTTCATCGGCGATCCCTCTTGATATGGATGCAAAAAATGGGTCATTAAAAACACCGTTCATAGCTGCCGATATACACCCAATGGCCTTGGTTAAAGCCGGTGCCTCCTCCTCATTATACACATTATTTATTAGATTTCTCGCATTTTGATTGGGCGTGTAGCCTAATTCTTTAACGATTTTCCATACTTTATCACTTGTAGACTTGCTGGCCGGCTTGGTCATATCATTATTGATTATCCTGGATACGGTAGATATTGAAACATTGGCCTCCCTTGCAATGTCTTTTAAAGTAACTGTCACTTCATTTCCTCCATTTTGATGCTGTTATTTGCATTCTCATTAAATTCAATCCAAACGTTTGGATTTCTCTAATATTAACATGTATAAAATATTATGTCAACAAAGTGCCATTATACTATTCCAATACTGCCATATATTCATCATACTCCTGTACCAAAGTCAACTTCACCAGGTGCATAATCTTTGGATACTCTTATAGCTTTACTATTTCCCCATTTTTTTATAGTTGTCTGCATTTTTCACCTCCTATAATTAATTCTAATTATAGTTCACTTATTTATTTCATCTCAGTAAAATCTTTAACCTACTAAACGCTCATTTCATAATACAGATTCTTTGACTTATTGAAAGCAACCAGAAAACAGATAGCTACTATTAAACACACAACAATGCAAACTCCAGCTGCTGCTGGGATCAACAGGAAAACAAAGGACACGACATTGAGAACAGCAAGAAGTGTCCATGTGGATTTAAGACTGTCCCCGTTCAAAAGTATGTTATATTTACTTTCCATCTCTTTTACTCCCATAACAATGTTATAGGAAATATACAGAGAAATGATAGTAGACACAATGGCAAGGATATAGGACATAGCACCTAATGACGCAGAAATACCGAACAAATCCATTAAATACAGAATGCCGGTATAAACAGCCATACCGGTTGCATATGGCTTAGCCTTCATAAACAGCTGGCTTTCCCAAGCCATTTCACCTAACCCGTTTATCATAACGATATAACCTACAAAATCTGGAATCAGGCCAATCTGTGAGTTGCCATGATTCAGGTTAAAATCTAGAAATATCATGAGAAACCCGATAAATATGTTTTTCATTTTATGCACTCCTTTTTCTTGCTGTATCATTTTCAATAGATTATAACTAATATGCATCTGGATTTCAAATCCCTTAAAATCATGAATCACAGCGCGGTAAAAAAACCATTAAACAACTAATCATTTAACGGATTTACATTTCAATATATAATCCCTTCTTTCCTTTTGAATAACTACAACATTTATCTAAACGTTTTTATAAATAATGTCTGCTCTCTGCTTGTAATCACAAACATTCAGCCACGAAAATCGGGGCTAAGGTTATCGAAAAAAGGACCTATTTTTTTCATTTATTCTT
>JAKSCF010000145.1 GCA_022360735.1 Clostridia bacterium | reverse complement strand
TTGTTAAATAATCATAAGCTCCTAGCTTCATCGCTTTAACGGCTAGCTTTACTTCACTCAAATATGTAATCATGATAACCGTACAGGATGGCTTTCTTTTCTTTATTTCTTTTAGTACCTCTATGCCATCTATTCCGGGTAGTTTTATATCCACGATGGCAATATCCGGGTCATGATCATCCAACATTCTTAATCCTTCTTCTCCTGTATCAGCATCCAGTACCGTGACGCCCAACTTTTTTATGTTGATCTTTAAGGATAATCTTATGCTTTTTTCATCATCTATTATGAGGATTTTCATTGTATCATCGCCTTCTCACTTTATAAATTTTAATATTATTTCTTCATGGGAAGTGTTATCAAAAATTTAGTTCCTTCGTTTTTCTGACTTTTTACTCGCACTTGACCGCCATATTTTTTTATTTGCTTATAGGCAATAGAGAGACCTAACCCGGTCCCTTCTTCTTTTGTCGTATAAAATGGGTAAAATATCTTTTCTAATTTATCTTCATCGATGCCCATACCATTGTCTTTAATATATATGAGCGCATTATTGTCTTCACTTTTTATTGAAATCTTTATTTTACCATTTTCATCAACTGCATGGATAGCATTTTTGATGATGTTAATAAAAGCTTGCTTTATCTCTAGTCTGTTTATTTCTACAAAAATTGGATAGCGGCAATAGTCTTTTTTTATGTTTATTTTTTTATCAATGATTTCGGGCTTTAATAAGTTAATGATATTATCTATTAATAATAGAATATTTTCGCTTTCTTTTTCTAAGTTCGAATCATGGCTAAAGTCAAGAAAATCAATGACAAGTCTATTAAGATCTTCCACTTCTTTTTCCAATACACCGAGTACTTGCGCTTTTGTTTCTTGGTTACATGACTGATCTTTAAGCACCTCAACTAAATTACTGATTCCAGCCAAAGGATTTCCTATATCATGTATGATGGAAGCTGATAACTCGCCAAGGGTTCTTATTCTATCTTCTTTTTTAAGCTCATCCTCCATAATCTTAATTTCTGTAATGTCCCTGAGTAGAAAAACGACGCCTATCCCTTTTTTATCATCGTCTAAAACTTGGGAAGCAAAAACACTGGTGCTTACTTCTTTACCATTTTTATCTTTTATAACAGCCTCAACATCTGAATATGTTTTACCTTCATCTAAGACACTTTTACTCATGTATTCTAGTTTTGCAGACGTTTTAATCCACAACTCATCAATTTTTTTATTAAGAAATTCTTCACTTTTAAAACCTGTCAGACTTTCTGCCTCTTTATTGAATACTGTTATTCTGCTTTCTTTGTCGATTACAATAATGCCGCTTTTAACACTTCTTAATATATTATTGAGATACTGTTGGAGTTTGTTTTCTCTGATAAACGATTCTTCTAACTCCAAAATATTCTCCTGTAGTTTTATACTCATATCTTTAAAAGCTTTACTTAATTCCCAAATCTCATCCTTCGATTTCAAATTAACCTCTATAGGCGGCATGTCCTTTATGCCTTCACCTACTCGCCGAACTTGTTTCACTAGACTTTCTATAGGATTCGTTATTTTTAGAGCTATGATTAAACCAAATATTAAGGCGATGATTGCACCCAAAATAATAGCATCTTTTAATTTTCCTTTTAATTGAAATATTTCTGAAAAAATTGCACTCTCACTTTGTTCAACCACAACCATCCAATCTGTATCAGATATAAATGTTACCGCACCATAATATTTTTTGTCCTCCATAGTATACTCACATATAACATCCTTTTTTTCTTTTAGTATTTGGTTAAAATCTGTTTTTACATCATGTATATTGACTTCCCTATTGATTAATTTAACCAGTTCTAATTCAATATTTATGTCTGGATGTACAGCCATGTTGCCATTAGCATCTGCCAGCCATATATTCCCATCAAAGTTTTTCTGGGTTTTTTCTATTACTTTTTTTATATTGCTTAGTGGTAGTCCCGCACCTATTAATCCAATTCTCTCCTGGCTGTAGTTATAGACCGGAGCAGCGATTATAAAATGGGGTTTTTTTAATACGCTGCTTATCAAAAGGGGGCTGATTGTAGAACTCTTTCCTTTCATAATATCCCAAAAATAGCTTCTATCATAATATCTTCTTTCTTTTACATGTTCATTGGAAGGCTTGGAAAAGACCATTTCTGCTTGAGAGTTTGTAAAAAATATTAGAGAAAAGTAATGAAAATTATCGTACATTCTAAATATCTCTTCTTTGATACGCTCTAAATCACCATTGCTTTGAGAAGAAAAATTACTAGCTGTAATGACTGTACTTTTCGCATCCTCTAGATATAAGTGAATCTGATCTCCTATCATTTTTGATATAATCATGTTTTTATCCATAGCTTTTTTCTCCAAATTATCGGATATAATAAATTGAAGTAAAAAACCTGTGATAAAAACACAACATATTGCAAAAACCATGATATAGAAAGGTATTTTGAATTTTAAACTATTTTTTTTCATATCAAACTCCCAGCCCAAATCAAAAACTCAAGGTAATTATGTCTATTTTACATTATTTTGATTATTAAAAAAATACTTGTGAAAAATTTGTTCAAATAGTACGGTCTATTTTAAAAGTTCTAAATATTTTCCATCTCAAAAAAGATGGAGTCAGATGAGTTTTATCGTGTCAAAAAGAACCGTCCCCGAACGTTCTTTTTTTCAATATATTACCGACCGGTATTATGGATATAAATTAATATTTTCTTGATACTATTTAGTAAAGGAGGTGTGAAAATGATAATAAATGATTACCAAGTGAATGGAATAACAGCTGATAAGAATACTCATGGCATAAAAATAGTATACGACGGACTGCTGTCAAAATCTGGAGCCGATACTGTGTACGCTTTTTATGGTTATGGAGATATGTGGTCAAATCAAAGCGTTCAACAAATGAACAGAACCATTAATGGTTTTGAAACAATTATTCCTACAAATACCAATGTAAATTATGTTAATGTAGCATTTAAGGATAGTGCCAATAATTGGGATAATAATAATTATAGAAATTATTCCTTTGTAGTTGACGATGTTACGACACAGTCTTATTTCACATAAAAGATAAAGTCTTTTTCGTCATCCTTAGGGCTCATCAAATATTTTCATGTATGTCAGACGAGACAGTTTGACGCTTCTTTCTAAATATTGAAAATAAATTGCACCGATAACCTCATCGGTGCAATTTTTCCGAATTCTCTATATTTAATTCTTTAAAAATGGTTTAATGGTTAAATTTATATAATTCTACTGCATTTTCACTATTAATATCTCCGGTATACTTAATACTTAAATTTTTTAATCTTGTATTAAGGCTGAGAAATATAATAAATTCAAAGGAATATTGATCCATATATTCAATATTTTTTATTAATATATTAAAATCTTCTTTAAGGGTGATTTGCTTTAATAAATGTTTTACTGCTTGGTATATTCTGATTTTTTCTAAGTCAACAGAATATATTGCAGTTTCTCTGATAGGGTCATATTCAATTAGTGGATTGACTTTATTTAATTCTCTTAATATTTCATTATCAAATTCAGTAAAGAAGTTTTTCCCATATTCATCCATTATTTTATCAATTAATACGGCAAGAAAAAAATAATTCAAATTAGTAAATCTACTGCATTCTACAACAACACTTCTGATATTTGATTTTTTGTTGTGTTCTATGGTTTGGTTTAATTCGGCATTACTCATATATTTTAAATTGTAATCAAAATCGTTTTGTCTTTTTGTTGCAGCTGGTACGTTTACCTTTTTATAATTACTTTCCTTCTGGTTTTCTATTTTAATTTTATGTAACAAATTCTTCGTGCTGCTCTTTGGCGCAATGTTCAGCTGTTCTCTTAATGTCAGCTCACATCGATTATATTGCTTTAAAGCGGCTGTTATATCTCGTTGATTAATATAAATGTTGATGAGCTCTACATATAATTCTTCATCTAAAGCATTAATCCTTATCATTTCTTCTAATATCTCTATTTGCTTCAAGTAATTATGCTCTTTTTCATAATATGCTTTCATTCTATAAAGCACATCAAAATATGTTTTTTGTCCTCTTTCTCGCTCATAAAAAATCCAATCATTGTATGTTAAGCAATTTTTTAAATAAAAGCTTTCTAAGAAGTCCCCTTTATATAGTCTTTTTAGTGTTATTAAATCCTCGATTTGAATTTCATCATCTGATTGATATATTTTTTGAAATTCATGTATATCGGAATAT
>JAKSCF010000176.1 GCA_022360735.1 Clostridia bacterium | reverse complement strand
GCCAATCTTTTACCGTATAAAAAGCCAGTACAGATGTGAGCTTTTCGTAAGACAGCGGATATTCAGGCCCAACGCCTTGCTGTTCACCTATCAGGACTTTAGTTCCCTCTGGAATTGAAAATCCTGCAGCACTTGCAATAACTTGTGGTGATCTTCCTACAAACTTGGCATTCATGGCATGCCCGTTTTTAAATAATAAAGCACAAACTTTTGCAGTTTCTTCTGCACTCATAAAATAGCCGCCTTGGGCTTTGAATTCAGCCTCCACCTGATCTCGGCTGCATTCTTCAACAATAACAGATTGTTCAGATGCACAAATTGTTCCATAATCAAAAGTCTTGCTGGCTAAAATATTATCAACAGCTTTTTGAACATTTGCAGTTCTCTCAATATAAGCCGGACAATTACCTGCGCCAACACCTAAAGCAGGTTTACCTGCACTGTATGAGGCCTTTACCATTCCAGGTCCTCCAGTTGCAATGATCATGTTAACTTTTTTACTTTCCATTAACGTATTGGTTGCATCTAGTGTAGGCATTGAAATGCAGCCGATAATATTAGCCGGAGCACCTGCAGCTACCGCTGCCTTATGCATTATTTTGGCTGCCTCCATCGTGCATTTTGCAGCAGAAGGATGCGGCGAAAATACAATCGCATTGCGTGATTTAATTGCAATGATTGATTTGAAAATTGTAGTGGAGGTTGGATTTGTAGAAGGTACAATACCCATAATTAGACCCACCGGCTCTGCAATATCAATTACTTTTGCATCAACATCTTCTTTGATCACGCCGCTGGTTTTCATATCTTTGATGGCATCGTACAAGATAACAGAAGCAATATGATTTTTATAAGTCTTATCCTCAACTTTACCAAAACCTGTTTCTTCAACAGCCATCTCAGCTAATCTCACTGCATTTTCCCTAGCTGCTCTAACCATGTTGCATAAGATTTTATCAATTTGGTCCTCAGAGTAGCTTGCAACTTGATTAGCCGCAGTTTTAGCTAAGCTTGCCAGATCTCTTGCTTCTTGAATAGAGCGTAAATCTTTATCAAAATTCTCCAAGTTATAACGCCTCCCTTCCTATTTTTTATAATTTTATAGTTGTTATCACTTCGTTAATCTTCACCGTAGTATTGTCTAAACCCTTCTATCAGTTTTTTTTTTTTTTCTTTTGAAACTTGTCTTCCTGAAATTCCAAATTCTTTATATTCACGAGCTAGGTTTCTAAGTTTTACCACTTTTAGCTTATTTAATTTTACAATAGTTCCTTCCAAACCATATTCCAATATCATCTTATCCACAGCTTCTTTATTCAGCTCACCTAGGTTCTCGACTATATCTTCTTTGGGATTAACAGGATTCTCTACCATCTCCTCCTTAGAGTCAATAGGGTTATTTACTATTTCTTCTCCGGATTCTACGGGTTTCTCTGATATTTCATCTCCTGAATCCACAGCATTTTCTACGGTATCTTCATTAAGATCATAATGATTCACTACAGTGCCTTCTGCAATTTCTTCTGCATCATCTTCTTTATCAGGTTCTGCTTTTTTCGACGTAACAGTTGGTATTTCAATATTTTTTAGGGATGTTGCTGTTACCATCACGTCTTCCAATTCTTGGTGTGGACGGGGAATAACATGTTGCGAAATCAGTAATGCGCTATTTAATTGTTTAACTGCTGCCTCACCAGCTTCTACAGCTGCTTTTACCGCACCTACATCACCAGTTACAGCAATCGAAACAAGTCCTCCACCTACAAGTGTTTTTTCTACGAGTCTGACATTTGCTGCTTTGAGCATGGCATCAGCACTCTCAACAGCCGCAATGAGACCTCTTGTTTCGATTAAGCCAAGTGCTTGCATTTTTTACCTCCTTTATGACCTAACAGCCATCTAATAAGTAGCATAAAATGCTTTCATCTTATTAGGTGAG
>JAKSCF010000143.1 GCA_022360735.1 Clostridia bacterium | reverse complement strand
TCTTAGTACGATTTGAGCTGCCTCTTTTATATCGGTATTGATAATGATAGGTGCTAGCAAGTTGGCTGTACTCCCCATTATCTTTTCTTGGAAAGTAACTATATTAAAAACAACAATCTGTTCTATGGATTTTATCTGTATGGTTTTGAGTTCTTCATCTGAAATGTCTATATCATAGTCTTTGAAGAAATCCCAGGGGTTGATTAAGATAAAAGCAATTTGGGTTTCTTCTATACTTTGAAGGCATCTGAACTTTGGGTTGTCCGGCATTTCAAATACAGCATATGCCTTGTATGCTTCTAATCCCAATATACCTTTTGGAAAAGTGATTATTTTTGCTTGATCTACTTCAAGTTCTCCAAAGTATTTGGTTTGTATTATCATTTACTATTTCTCCTTCAATGTTCATTGATATTTGAAAATCTCAATTAATGAATTTTTATATGAAATCTGTACTTTAATTTTATTATAATAAAAGAGCGTATGCAATACGCCCTTACATTATATTTTATCTTAAGAAATTTAATAGTGTGGGTTGTAAAATTTTTCCGCCGGTAGCAAGAGTGGCCTGATAAACATTCTCCATCATGGCATACTGCATGATCTTCTCAGCAAAATCAATATCCTCTGTCTTAGATAAAAGCTCTTTCATATTATCGGTGTCAGCTTCATTCTTTTTATAGGCTGCATCCAAGCGATTTTGCTTAGCTCCCACTTCAGCAGACAAGCTTAAAAACTTATTGATGTGTTCATCCAGTTTAATTAGAGAGTCATCAGAGAGAGCAGTTTGATCTCCGGCAAGAAGACGATCGTATACGTTTTTAAGGGTAGTTCCCAGATCTTCTGTCGGACCGTTAAAAAAGCTTTGAGAATCCACATTAATCTCCATCATCACTTGAGGAGATAGCTTCCTGATAATGGTTCCATTATCACCATGAGCAATGGCCATCTGCCCTGAAGTTGTCATCTCAAAAGGCGCTTCCAATGTATTATGTCCTCCAAGAACATACCTGCCATCATAGTTGGTATTGGCAACCTGTACCAGCTGTCGAATGTTTTGATCGACTTCTTCTGCAATAGCTCTCAGATCGGTATCGGACTTATCTCCATTAGCACCCTTTACGGTTAGTCCTCGAATATTTTGTAATGCACCTACTGTCCCTCGTAATGCGGTATCTGTGACATCCACCCATCCTCGTGCATAATCAATATTTTTCAAATGCTGTCCATTTTGTTGGATGGCCGTATCAAAGCCCATTGCCCGTATGACTCTAAAGGGATCATCAGAGGGCCTGGAGACTTCTTTCCCGCTTGCCAATTGATTTTGATATTTTTTCATGGATAATAAGTTTGTATTTAAGTTATTCATATAATTATTCATAAGGCTTTTATTGGTAACGCGCATGATTATTCGCTCCTCGTTTTCAATAATTGGTTCTATTCTTTTTATCGGATTATAGGGGAATTATTTTAGAGGTTTATTTATTTTTTTTATTAGGTGGTTGAAATGTCGTTATATTGTAAAAAGAAATAAAGGTATCAGAGTTATTATTCCAAGAGATTGGAATAATAAAGTGATAGTGTTTGCAATAGGTTGGGCGTATGCGATACGCGCCTACGGTTCTTATATTGTGTAGGGGTGTATTGCATACGCCCAGTTCATTTGTATTATGCACAAAATATATTATTTATTTGATCCATTTTTTATTTTAAAGACCCATTCTATTAATTAATGTATCCAGCATTTCAGTTAGTGTGGTAATCACTCTTGCATTGGCCTGATAGGAATTTTGGAACTGTACCAGATTGGCCACTTCTTCATCAATGGATACGCCTGAAATAGATTCTCTTCTTTCCCCTAATTGCAGTAAAAGGGTCGTTTGGCTTTCAACACCATCTTCAGCCTGCTTAGAATCTATCCCTATTTTGAGTATAACGTCCTTATAATAGCCTTGAAAGCTGGTTCCGGAAGGATCCGGAGTCACTTCCATGGTGCCGGCATCGTATCGTGCCGTTAAATAGGTCTCAAAATTACTGTGATCCAATTGAAGACTTACTTCTCTGAGCTGCGCAACAGCCCATGCTCTTGAGGCATCTCCATCCCCTGAAGTTCCATCTACTCCTTTGTTAATAAGGTTAACATCATCTAAGATATTTGTGTTGACTTGAATATTTGCGGCATTAATCGTTGCTCCACCATCTGATGTTGTAAAGAAATCTATATTATTGGCACCGCCTCCATGGACTAAGTTAACGGATTCTGCTATGGTGAAGGCCAATTGATCCAGTTCTGTGTGATATTCATCTATTTTTTCTATGGCTGCTTTGTTGCCTGCCAGCTCCCCTTCTCTCAAATGTGCCTTGGTTAGAACAGGGTCTGGGGGGGGCGGAGTCCCTCCTGCATCATAGGCCTCCCACTCTGCAGGATCCGCATAGACAATATCCCCGTCAGAAAGGCCTTTTCCGGAAACCGTAAAAGTGTAGGTTTTAGAAATATCGCCGCCTCTTACGACGGTTATCTCCTGAACACCTGCTCCTAAATCTGTTACACCTCGAATGGTGGACATTTCATTGGTTACAGGTTCTTGCGTATTAAAGCCCAACAGCACTCTATTGGACCCTGTATCTGCTTCTGTAATCTTCACTCTGGAAAATTCATCATAATCCACATTAACGTTAACAATGGCCGATAACTTTTCAATCATCAAACCTCTTCTGTCCATCAGGTCGTTGGCACTTAAATCTTTAGTAGATAATTTATATATCTGATCGCTCAATTCTTGTATTTCATGAACTAATTGATTGGCATCATAGGTTTTGCCTTCAATGGTACTGATGGTATCCAATTTTAGAGTATCAAGCTGCAGGGACATGCGGTTA
>JAKSCF010000144.1 GCA_022360735.1 Clostridia bacterium | reverse complement strand
CATTTAATTCAGGAGCAAAGCTAGCTGTAACTCCAAAAGTAATACAACTCAAGTCCAAAGTACCTGACTGTAACCCCTCAGTGAGGTCTCTTTCTGCTCCTAGTTGTCCTGCGGGGAAAAGGTCAACCCTTACTTTGCCATTGCTCTTTTCTTCCATTTGCGCTTTGAATACTTCCAGGCCTTTGTAATGCGGATGGCCTATAGCATTAGGTATTCCGGCTTTTAATACAATGGTCTCTTCCACTTGCTGATTATTATTTTCTTGATCAGCATCATTTGTCTCGTTGGGAGATTGTTGGGCACACCCACTCATGAACACTAAAACCAAAACTAGCAATAGACAGATTAGCCTCATACTGTTTTTCATACTTAAATCCTCCTCTTTTTGTGGTAGTGTCGTATTTGACACTCCTTAGTTTTCTCTGAAAACTTTTATTTTATAGGGCATCAGAGTTTTTTTGGCAAAAAAACAAGAACCCCCTATATTCTGTTTAATTGAGCCTTGTAAAAAAACACTTTATCTACCGCCAAATTATACAATGGCCACTACCCGAAAAACACATGCGACACTATTTACACCTTTGTCATGTCCGATGTTTCCATAATCTCCAATCCTTATAGTTATTTTATCTGCACAGACCTAATTGTAATAAAATTATATTGTAATAACATTATAATATTTACTGCAATTATTGTCAAACAAAAATAAATATTCTGAAAAATGCAGATGTTCTAATACAAATGAATTTAAAGAAAAGTTAATAATGTTCTATAAACAAAAAAAAGGCTGGTTTCCCAGCCTATAATAATCATTTTTAAACAGCTTTTCTCTCTAAACGTAGTTTATCTGCTATAATTGCAATAAATTCACTGTTTGTAGGTTTACCTTTATCGTTATGTACAGTATAACCAAATAATGCATTGATTGTGTCAATTTTGCCCCTATTCCAAGCTACTTCAATAGCATGGCGTATAGCTCTTTCCACTCTGCTTGGTGTCGTATTATATTTTTTAGCAATTGAAGGGTATAATTCCTTTGTAACAGCACTTAAAAGTTCTATATTTTCAACAACCATTGTAATAGCTTCTCTCAAGTATTGATATCCTTTAATATGAGCTGGAACACCAACTTCATGAATAACATTAGTAATATCTGTTTCTAAATCTGTTGTTTCGCTTCCCAAACTTTTAAATAATGCTTTAGAAATATTTTTCTTGTTAATTTGACTAACGCCATCTAATTTACCGGCTAATTGATAAATTCTTTTTGTTAAGGTGTTAAAGTCAAAAGGCTTAACAATATAATAATCTGCCCCCATATTAATTGCTTTGTGAGTAATATACTCTTGACCAACAGCAGATAATACGATAACTTTAGGTACATTTTGTAAATTCATACCTGCAATTTTTTCTAGTACGCCTAGCCCATCTAAATGAGGCATAATGATATCGAGTATAAGTACATCTGGCACTTCATTTGATATTGAATCTACAGCATTCAATCCATCTTTAGCAGTCCAAACCACTTCAATTTCTTGCTGACGATCTAGAAATTCTGTTAAAATCTCACAAAAATTAAGCATTTATTAGCACAGCCATAGACATAAAAGTCGTGGTGTTGAAGTCTTAAGAACAGCATTATCTACGTATACTTTAATAATCAGCGAGTAAGGGATAAAATATACGTATTTTAT
>JAKSCF010000322.1 GCA_022360735.1 Clostridia bacterium | reverse complement strand
GACCTGGAAAGCCTACAACTGAATACCTAAGTAAAGTTATGACTAGAATCACCCTAGTAGGTGCGATATTCCTTGCGTTTATTGCGGTATTGCCTACATTGATATTCCAGTTTACAAATCTACAGTTTAGATTTGGAGGTACATCATTGTTGATTGCAGTAGGGGTTGCTCTAGAGACTATGCGACAAGTTGAATCACAAATGATGATGAGAAACTATCAAGGTTTCCTTAAATAGAATAGGAGATGATATGTATGAGGCTGGTATTGTTAGGCCCTCCAGGGGCTGGTAAAGGCACGCAAGCTGCGAGTATCGTCGAAAAATATAATATACCTCATATTTCAACAGGGGATATATTTAGAAAAAATGTCAAAGAAGGCACAGCCCTTGGGAAAAAAGCTAAAGCGTTTATGGACCAAGGTGCGTTAGTACCGGATGAAATCGTAGTAGCGATAGTGGAAGATAGATTAAAAGAAAGAGACTGTGAAAACGGCTTTTTACTAGATGGTTTTCCCAGAACTGTAAATCAAGCAGAGCAGTTAGATGTTGTACTTGAGAGAATGGGCGTTGCTATAAATCAGGTTATCAACATCAATGTTGATAAAGATATATTGATAAATAGAGCAGTTGGAAGGCGTGTATGCCGCAGTTGTGGCGCGACTTACCATAAAGCATTTAAGCCAACAAAAGAAGAAGGACTATGTGATTTATGCGGTGGTGATATCTATCAAAGAGATGACGACCAAGAAGCTACTGTATCAAAACGCATTCAAGTATATCTTAATGAAACACAACCATTAATAGAGTATTATACTGAAAAAAATAATTTAGTAACCATTAATGGTGAACAGGGCATTGATACCGTTTTTAAAGATATCATATCTACTTTGGGTGAATAGTAATGATTATCTTAAAAAACGAAAATGAAATTAAATTAATGAGAGAAGCAGGCAAAGTGGTTGCTCTCGTATTAGAAAAAATTGAAACCTCATTAAAACCAGGAATCACAACTTTAGAATTGGATATAATGGCAGAAGAAATAATTAATAAGCATCAAATGATTCCTGCTTTTAAAGGATACAATGGATTTCCAGCCAGTATCTGTGTATCTATCAATGAAGAAGTTGTACATGGCATTCCATCTTCTAAAAGGAAAATTCAAGAAGGGGATATTGTCAGTGTAGATGTTGGAACGATTTATAAAGGCTACAATGGTGATGCTGCAAGAACATTTCCGGTAGGTGCTGTATCGGATGAAGCAAAGAGATTGATTGAAGTAACCAAAAACAGCTTCTATGAGGGACTAAAGTATTGTAAAAATGGTTACAGATTATCAGATATATCCAATGCAATACAGACTTATGTAGAATCTAAAGGGTGTTCTGTAGTAAAAGATTTTGTAGGT
>JAKSCF010000614.1 GCA_022360735.1 Clostridia bacterium | reverse complement strand
GAATTTGCCTCAAATGGATTTTTATTTGTAGATTTTAGATCAATAAGTTAATCTAATGTCTTTCAGACAGCTTATCTAAAGAATTGTAAAGGTCCATAATTTTATCTTTATCTTCAGCTTCTTCTGTAATAGTTTCTATGAATTGTGTGTCATAAACAAAGTTCTTTTTCTTTTTGATTAAAGTGATACTTTCATTTATAACTATTTTGTAAAACCAAGTCTTCATGTATTTTCTTTCTCTAATTTTATCTAAAGAATTAAAAGCTTTATACGTAGCTTCTCCTACAATATCAAGAGCATCTTGCTCATTTTTAACATAGCTATAAGCAAGTCTATAAAAATCTTCTTTGTTTTCTCTAACCATAGTAATAAATTCTTCTTCCAGCTGGATGATCACTACTTAACTGCCTCCCTTCTTATTAACATTCCTATATATCGTGCTACCTAACCTCTACACCCATTAGATAGAGCAGATTCGTAAAAAGTTTCAAAAAATTTATTCCATGATGATTATATCAGCTATGCATTAAAATACTAACGGTGAAAGATAGCAAAGATGCTAGAAATTGCTAGAGCGCTACAGTAAACATTGTTTCATCTCATTAAGTTGATTAATTGAGATGAGTTATATATATTATAAAATATAAACCATAATGGAGGAGCTAATGAAAACAGGAGATTTTATAAGTCTTTCTTGGTTTGGCATAAAAAGCATTATCTTAAAACACAAAAAGCCAATCTTAGGAACCATCATTTTAACGGATGAATGCAATTTAAGCTGCAAACATTGTGCTGTTAACAATATGGAGAAAAAAATGTATGCTTATGAAGATATTCTAATGGAAATGCATGGATTTTATCAGGAAGGTATTCGGATTTTATTCTTTTGCGGAGGGGAAACTTTGCTTTGGAAAGACCAAGGAAAAGACATCAAAGACCTAATAAAGGTTGCAAGAGAAATAGGGTTTTATATTATCAATGTTGTTACCAATGGAACCATAGATTTAGATATTCCTGAAGCGGACGTTATTTTCTTGAGTATTGATGGAAATAAAGAAACCCATAATCTCATCAGAGGCGATACCTATGATAGGATTATGGAAAATATAGATAGAGCCAAAGGGTCAAATATTTGTATATACATGGCAATAAACAAGCTGAATTATGAGGAAGTAGAAGAAGTAGGTGAACTTGCATACAAACACCCTCATATTCAATCTATATCTTTTAATTTTCACACACCCTATGACGGTACAGAAGATTTGAGCTTAACTAAGGATGAAAAAATACAAGTTGTAAACACTATTAAGAAAATGATAAGAAAAGGTTTCAATGTTTTCAACCTATATAGTGCATTAGATGTTTATTTATCTAATGGCTGGCAAAGACCTTGTTACCAATGCATCGTATCGGAAAATAATAAAAGATATGTCTGTGGAAGATGTATAGAAGCAGAGGGCCTATGCAAAGAGTGCGGTTATTTATTTGCAGTTGAGTTTTCTCTTTTGTTTAGAGGGAATATCAGAATTATTTTAGAAATGTTGAGAACTTATTTGAGATATGTATAACAAACTTATAAAATTATGAATATCCTAAAAATACTTACAGGAGTGATTCCGGTTCAGAATTGGAAAACCACTACATACGGAGAATATATATGGTAACAATAAATAAAAGCATTTTTTTATTTTGAGGTTTTAATATGTTTGAAAAAAAAGGTTTACGCCATAATCCCGATAGATTAGAACGAAACTTGGATAAAAATATACAAGAAATAAAATTAAAAATGAAAAATGATAGGTATTTAGTTATAGGGAATATTTCCAATTTTCTCGGTGAGTTTACGATAATCTATATGGTTAACATGACAAATAAAGATTTAGTCAATAGACATATTGTGTCTACCATAAAAAAGGCTAAAAAAAATAATCAACATTTAAAGAAAACTAACACCTATAATTGGGTGGATCATATAGGAAATCACGTTTTAGATAGTGTTGATATTAAAAAAAGTTTATATAAAAGTGAAATAATATCTGAAATCGTAAGTGGTAATACCTGCATTCTATTTTGTAATTCTGATAAAGCACTTATAGTAGGTACGAAGAACTATGAAAAACGAAGCGTAGAGAAAGCTCAAACAGAAGTAACCATTTTAGGTAGTAAAGAAGCTTTCATTGAAGATTTGGCAACAAATATTGCCTTAATACGACGTAGATATAAAACGGATAATTTAGAATTTGAAAATTTTTCATTAGGCTCTTTATCTAATACAGATGTTACTGTATGTTGGCTTAAAGATATTGCATCTGAAAGACTGGTGAATGATATATGCCAAAGGATAAGTAAAATAGATGTTGATTTTATATATGATGTATCAATGATATTGCAATTAATAGAAGACCATCCTTTATCAATATGGCCTCAACATGCACTTACAGAAAGACCGGATATCGTATCCAACCATTTGGCTGAGGGTAAAGTTGCTATATTGTGTGATAATTCTCCTTTTGCGGTGATCTTACCTGTTAATATATTTCATGATGTACAAAGCCCTGATGATTATTATGAAAGACCATTAGTAGGAACATTTTTCAGGTTCATAAGGTATGTTGGCGTTTTTATCTCCATATATTTATCTCCATTATATTTAGCGTTTATTGCTTATAATCATTCCATTATTCCGCCAGACCTTGCCATTACCATATCTGATGGGAGAGTGGGTGTTCCGTTTCCTTCTATTGTAGAACTATTGTTGATGACATTTGTAATAGATATGCTTAGAGAAGCTGGAATAAGGCTCCCTACAGCTATGGGTTCGGCTATAGGTATATTGGGTGCGGTGGTAATAGGACAGGCAGCAGTAATGGCGGGTTATGTAAGTGCTTCACTTGTCATCATTATATCTATAACAGCAATAGCAAATTTTACGATACCATCCAATATGTTATTCAACGCAGTTAGAATAATAAACTATGCAATGATAATGGCCGCAGGCATATTCGGAATATTTGGGATACATTTTTTATCGGTATTACTTTTATGGCAATTGGTTAGATATCATTCTTTTGGAGTCTCTCTATTATATCCAATAGAGCCTGGAAAGACTGCAGCATTAAAAGATATATTTGTTAGAGGACCAATAGGAAAAACAAGAAAGAATGCATAACCAACTATAAAAGAATATTTTTGGAGAGATGGAATGAAAAAAAGTTTGTTAGCTGTATTAATGGTACTGATGATATTTATCACATCAAGTTGTTATGATTACACAGAATATGAAGAGCTGCAGCTATTATTTGGTTTTGGAATAGATAGCAGTGAAAATAATGATGAGATAGTCGTTACCGTACAATCTTCAGGCTTTAAAAAAATGGATCAACAGTCCAGTGAAATGAATAATGGGGGTTCATCAGGCGGCAATCAATTCAGTTCAATATATAAAGTATCAGGTAAAACAATCCTTGAAGCAATCAATAAACTACAGCAAATAATGGGTAAAGAATTATTTTTTGGATATATTAGAGTCATCGTTATAGGAGATCAAGCTGCGAAAAAAGATATGGATAAAATAATATCTTTTTTATATATGTCACCACGTATTAGAGGATCCGCATATTTTCTAATCGCTAAAGATACAG
>JAKSCF010000146.1 GCA_022360735.1 Clostridia bacterium | reverse complement strand
GATAAATTTGTAATTTCCTCCGGTAAACGCATTAATATTGGTTACGCAGAAGAGTATAAAGATGTAAATTGGCGTTTTTTTATAGAAAACAATTCATATGTTTCAAAAAAATAGAAAATAAAATGGAATATTACAGAAATACAACCTAATGCATCCTCTATAACCAAGTATTGAGGGTTGGGTTGCCCCCTAATAGCTTGTTATAATGGCACTCATAGAAAGGAGGACGATAATATGAAATTATCAAGATATGTCCTGGCAATATGTGTTCTCGTACTCGCTTTCACACCATTCATTTCTAATGCAGCTGAAATCGGCAGCTGTAATCAGCCAAGTCAAGTTTTGAATAACGATTCACTTGGTAAGAGTGATTTACGAGGAATGCTAAACGGGCTAATCAATAACGGCACTTTAGACCCTCAACAAAATACATGTACTGATAATACATGTGACCTAAACGGGTGCACTCAAGCTGAATGCGATCAAAGTGTATGTGAAGAAAATACATGTGACTCAAATACATGTATGGGTGAAACATGCAATTTGAATTCTGATGCATTCAACATGAATGATATATTGTCTCAGTTAAAACCAACTTGTACTCAATAATAAAATGAAAAGGAGAATAGAAAATGAATAAAATATCAAAATTTGTATTGACGATCTGTGTTCTTTTAATCGCTTTCACTCCAATTCTTGCAAGTGCAGCAACCAATGAAGGTTGCGGCATAGACCCTAACGTTCTTGCTTCAGCAAATGGATGTAATGTAAATTCTGAGGCGCTTGCTTCATTAAATAAAGGTGATTTAGACAGAATTTTAAAAGACTGTAACGTAAAATTAGATGACAAAAATATGAACGTTAATGATGTTCTTGCTAAAATTAAGGACAAATTAGGTGCAGATTTCCAAATGCCTAACATGGAAACTGCAAAGCCGGAAGCTCCAGCTAAAGAAACTCCTGCTCCTCCGGCAACTCCAGCTGAGCCACAAGCTCCAGCTAAAGAAACGCCAGCTCCTGCAGCAAGCGGTTCATATGAAAAGCAAGTTATTGATTTAGTCAATCAAGAAAGAGCTAAAGCTGGACTTTCTCCATTGAAAGAAAATACAGAATTAGCCAACGTAGCTGAAGTTAAAGCAGAAGATATGAGAGATAACAACTATTTTTCTCACACATCTCCTGTTTATGGTTCACCATTTGATATGATGAAACAATTTGGAATCAAGTATTCATACGCTGGTGAAAATATTGCAAAAGGTCAAAGAAGCCCTGAGCAAGTTATGAATGGATGGATGAATTCAGAAGGTCACAGAGCTAACATTCTAAACTCTAATTTCACTGAAATCGGTGTTGGATATGTGACAGACAGTAATGGAGGCACTTACTGGGTTCAAATGTTCATTAGACCTTAATTCGATAATAATATTTGGTTAAGAATACAAGAATCGGCGTTTTTACGCCGATTCTATCTTTTTACAAATTAACATTACTTATTAAAGAAAAGTCTTTAATATCAGTTTAACGAAAAAATATAAGCAAAATGAATACAGGTATATATATTCGTTTATGTATTCATTTGGAGAAAATTTGATGGCATATGAACTATAAAAGTCTAACCGCAGGTAAACCGTAAAGTGCACCCAATATGTTGGACAAAAATCTAACGTAAGGAGGTGCATTTTTTATGCGTAAATATTCATTTGAAAAGAAACTAGAAGTAGTAAAATGTGTTTTGGAAAAGAATTATTCTATGAATGAAACAGCCATAAAGTATGGTATATCCAGAGGAGACGTCCAAAAGTGGGTCAATGCTTACGAAAATCACGGAGAAAATGGAATTCTTACTCCCAAAAATCAATGTTACACTGGAGATTTTAAAGTAACCGTAGTAGAATATATGCGTAATACTTGTTCATCTGCGCGCAAGACCGCAGCATACTTTAATATTCCAACGCATAATACAGTATGCATGTGGAAACGCATATATCTTGAGGAAGGAGCTAACGCTTTATATGAAAATCGTAAAGGGCGTCCTATCAAAATGAGTAAAAAGGGTAAAAAGGGTAATCAAAGCCTAAAAAAAGAAGTTAAAGAAGATTTAATCGCTGAAGTTCAAAGACTTAGAATGGAAAATGAATACTTAAAAAAGTTGAATGCCTTAGTTCAACAAAAGGAAAAATCAGCAACAAAGACAAAACGATAGTTATTAGGGAATTAAGGCATAAATATAAAGTAGTAGACTTAATAAAAATTGCTGATATACCACGAAGCACTTACTATTATTATCTTAAAATATTAGACCGTCCAGATAAATATTCAAAAGAAAAAGAATTAATCAATCATATTTTTCACCTTAACAGAGGAAGGTATGGATATCGTCGTATCACTTTAACACTTTATAACAAAGGATATATGCTAAATCATAAAACAGTTCAACGATTAATGAAAGAACTTAACTTGAAAAGTATGGTTCGAATGAAAAAATATTCATCTTATTGGGGACAAGTTGGCAAAATTGCACCAAATGTTCTAAAAAGAAACTTTAAAGCTGATAAACCTAATGAGAAGTGGGTTACAGACGTTACAGAATTCTCTTTATTTGGTGAAAAACTTTACCTGTCACCAATTCTGGATTTATTTAATGGAGAAATTATTTCATATCAGATTGAAAAAAGACCTGTTTTCAAAATGGTCACAGATATGTTAGATAAAGCCTTTAACCGATTAGAAGATAATGATACTCCTATTCTACATTCGGATCAGGGATGGCATTATCAAATGAGAAAGTACCAGCAACTGTTACAAGAACATAAAATAACCCAAAGTATGTCTAGAAAAGGTAACTGTTTAGATAATGCTGTTATGGAAAATTTCTTTGGGCATTTAAAATCAGAATTGTTATACTTACAAGAATTCGATAGTATGGAACATTTCATTGAAGAATTGCATGAATATATATATTATTATAATAACGACGAAAGAATTAAATGTAAGCTAAAAGGACTGAGTCCTGTACAATATAGGATTCAATCCTCTTTAGTTGCTTAATTAAAATATGTCTAACTTTTTGGGGTCACTTCACGGTTATTTGCGGTTAGGCTTTTATAGTTTATCTGCTATCAAATTTTCTCCAAATTAATGCGAAAACGGATATTTATGGGACTGCATTCAATTTGTCTACAACCTTAAACTCAGGAGGCCCCTGAGTTTTATTTTATTCACATAATATATATTTTCCTTTTACGAATATGGCTTCAGCTTTTCCAGTCAGCTTTATTCCGTGAAAAGGTGTGTTTTTTCCCTTTGATTTAAATGTATTTTTATTGACAGTCCATTGCTTATGGGGATCTATTATAGTTATGTCTGCTGCTGAGCCAACCTTTAGGGTTCCTTTATC
>JAKSCF010000297.1 GCA_022360735.1 Clostridia bacterium | reverse complement strand
TAGGAAAAAATCATCTTGTTATGATTATTTTAATTAAGAATGAAAAGATTGAAAATGTGGCAGAACAATCGGTTAAAGATGTTGAAGGTATGTTTACTAAGGGAGTGGCTTTAGATATGCTCCTTGAAAGAGAGTATATGATTGGTATGCTTAATAAAAAGGGTATTTTTTGTAAAGAGTTCGAGCCGGAAAAGCTGGAGATCAGCGTTGTTAATCGGTATATTCATGTGAAGAATAAAACGTATATGTAGCTTTTTAGGGGACAGGTTACAGGGGACAGAAGCGTAGGGGTGGCTCCCCGTGGCCACCCTAAGAATATTTTGATATGCTGTTTAAGTATTGGAGCCATATGCAAAAATGTCGAGTACGGTGACCCCACTACAATTGTTAACTTTTTAGCTTGGGTAGAGCTAAGTATACAATGAGCAACAACAAGGTTACAAAGCTGAAAACAAGCTTGATGGTGGGTGAAATGTTGAGGGGGGTAAAGAAACCCTCGATTGTACCTGTGATAATAAGTAGGGTGATGACGCCGCCCATTAAGGAGATGGCTTCTTTGCTTCCCTTGATGATGGCATGTTTTCGTGCATATTGTTTAGGGAGTAACAGAGACTTGGCAATAATAAGCCCGGCTCCTCCGGAAACAAATATAGCGAATAATTCTAATATACCATGTGGTAAAATCAGAGACCAATAAATATATGGATCTGAAAATAAATAAATCAGGCCGGTTAAAGCCCCTAGTAAAGCACCATTTTTAAATAGGACATATATGGTGCCAAGACCTAAGGTAATGCCTAATACAAAGGCATAAAGGGCCACAGAGATATTGTTAATCATAATGGTTGAGGATAATACCGGAAAATAGGAAGAATCCCATGTACCACCTACAGAATTAGATTGTATGGATTCTACCAGATATGAAGGTAAAAAAAATCTTGCGGTTTCTGTATTGACGAGGACCATGATTAGACTTAGTATGAAACCAAACATGAAAATACTAAATGCTGATAATACATACCATTTAAATTTTCCGATTAAAGTTGGGAAAATAGTGGTGAGATAATTAAAAAAATATCTGGGAGATATTTTCCTCACAGAATAAACGTGAACTTGGCATTTGCTTACCAATGTGTTTAAGTAATCCAATATTTGAGTATTGGGAAAGTGAGTTCTAGCGTAGGATAAATGGTAACTGGACCTTTTATATAAAGTTAGATAGTTTTTAATTTCCATAGAGGATAAGGAATTATAACCTTTTTTATTAATAATATGGTTCAGTTGTTCCAGCTCTTTCCAAAGGATTGAGTGATTTTTAATAAAGCTTTCTTCTTTCATATGCAACACCTCTTAAACAATTCTACCAGATTGTTTTGAGAATGTATACAGGACACCGGCTATAACCGGCTATAAAAAATCAGGAGGTTAATGATGAATCACATTAAGATAATTACACCCGAAAACATTGAAGTAGAATATACCCTTGGAGGCGTGGCATCCAGAGCTTGTGCCGCTGCAATTGATATTTTAATCATAATGGTTTTCTCTGTCTTAATATGGTTAAGTGTATTTTTAGTATATATAAATATGGACGCGTTATGGAATGAGTATTTTGGATGGATTGTAGGGATCGCGCTGGTGTTAAATTTTTTAATTTCCTATGGCTATTATATATTTATGGATATGTCTAAAAATGGACAGAGCTTAGGTAAAAAAATATTAGGGTTAAGAACCATAAGAAAAAATGGGCAGCCCATAACCTTAAAACATTCTGCAATTAGAAATTTAATAAGAATTTTCATAGATATATTTGGGGTAGGACTGGTGATTATGTTCGCAAATAAAGATTGCAGAAGACTGGGTGATTTTGCGGCATCAACCATTGTGATTCTCGAAAAAGAAGGAAAAAGACCCGTTGAGCTGGAATTATTGAATATGAGTAATCGTTTTTTAAGTCATTTAACGGTTGAAGAAAAAGAAATACTTCGTATGTACTATCAAAGAAAAAATGATATTCAAAATCATGAATCGGTTAAAGAAGCTTTGCTGCAATACTTTTCAAAAAAATTTGAGGGGTTAGGGATGCTTCAAATGGTTGAGGAAGATTTAAAGCGAATATAGTGACTTAAACCGGATATAATAGTAGTGGCTAATAACAAATAATCGTAAGAAGGAGGTTAGAATGTTATGAAATTCACAAAAGCTTTTAGAATTTTAACAGTAGCTATTGTTTTTTTATTGCTTACCGGCTGTACCGGAACAACTGATCCTAATGAAAACGAAGGCACAGAAACAGGGGAAGTCACCATTAATTTATATTTCAGCGATTCTGATGCACAATATTTAGTTGCAGATCCAGTACAGATGATAAACCCTTCTCCAAAAGATGTGATTCAACAACTCATCAATGGACCTACAGATGAAGCATTAATTAGAACAATGCCGGAAAACATAATAGTAAAAGATATCAATATTGATGAGAGAATTGCTTATGTTGATTTTTCAAAAGAAATGGGAGAGGCGATAAATGGTGATTATGGTACTTCAACCGCATCCCAGTTACTGCTATATTCAATCGTTAATACATTAACTTTAAATGACCAATTTGAAATTGATGAGGTCAAAATCTTGGTAGAAGGTGAAGACATTGGATTGGGACCTTTTGGAAAGATTGGACCCCAAAAGCCTAACTTAGATATTATCAAACCATAGAACAGAATTATATCTGTTCTTTTTTTAAAATAATTATTGACATATACCCACAATAAGATATAATAGAACTATAAATAACATATACCCAAAAAGAAAGGAAGATAAAAATGCCTAGAAAAGATGGAACAGGGCCAATTGGAAGAGGTCCTTTATCAGGGAAAAGAATGGGTTTTTGTAGAAATACTGAAGTGCCTTATGGTTTAGGAATGGGATTTGGAAGAGGGGGTAGATGCTATCCTTACAGTGTTGATTTCAAAAATGAAAAATCCTTCTTAGAAAAACAAAGAAGTGTTCTGGAAGACCATTTGAAAAACGTTAATGAAAGATTAAAAGACATAGAAGAATAATCAGAGAATATTATTTTCAATACTATGGGATGATATTTTGTAAAAGGGGGATTTTGCACTCCCTTATTTTTTTGGTATAATATTCTTAAAAATGAGAAGGGGTGAGGTTGTGCCACGTCCAAAAAAATGGAGAAAAGTGTGTAGTTTACCGGCTCATAAGTTATATGGTCCTAGAAATTGTAAAAGTGATGAGAATGAGATCATCGAAATGGAAGTTGAAGAGTTTGAGACCATCAGGCTTATGGATTTCGAAGGATTAAATCAGACTGAGTGTGCAGAAAAAATGAATGTAGCACGTTCTACTGTTCAAAGAATATATGATGACGCAAGAAAAAAAATGGCTGACAGTTTAGTCAATGGGAAGCTTTTAAAAATAGAAGGCGGCAATTATGTCGTGTGTACTGAAGAGGTAGAAGATAAGTGCTGTCCTGCATGTCATAGACGACAGCATAGATATAGAGGGGGAAAATAGAGATATTATTTCCTAGGAGACAAAATGAATGTAAGGGATCGTTTTAAT
>JAKSCF010000307.1 GCA_022360735.1 Clostridia bacterium | reverse complement strand
TCACAGGGCTTTCATCATTATAGGCAATCATTGTACTCTCTTCAGTGTCAAAATTCATATCCGCATTGACTTTAACCAATACTTTACCTCTGCCTAGAGCCCCCTCTAATAATCCTTGCAGTTCACTTGCTAATGTATCTTCGAACTCCTGCTTCAGGCCAAATCTATTGCCAGTTTCCTGAATACTGTTAAAATTATTGTTCTCTGTCACGCCAAAACTCAGATAATTTAACTCTGTATCAATAACCTGTACATTTTCCGAAGGTATTCCTTTTACAGCACCTGAAACCAATGCAACTATACCCCGGACTTTTTCGGAACTCAATTTTTTAAAGGCATTTAATCTTAATAAGATAGACGCGCTGCCTGATTCTTTTTCACTGGCAAAAAGAGAATCCTGGGGCATGGATAATATGACCGTAGCAAAATCAACTTCTTCCAATGCCATAATAGCCCGCTGCAATTCTCCTTGGAGTGCACGCTGGTACATGATTTCTCTGTCTTCACTGGTTAAAGTAAAACTTGATTTATCAAACAACTCAAACCCCACACCACTTGCGGGCAATGCCCCCTCATTGGCTAGACTGATCCGTAATTTGTCAACGATACTTTCAGGAACAGAAACCGTTGTCCCCCCCATTTCCAAGCGATAATCGGTTCCCAATTCATCTAGTTTTTGTACAATTTTCCCTGAATCCGTATCACTTAGATCCGAAAAAAGCGGCACATAAGTTGTTTTTCCAAAAACAAAATAATACACGGTCAACGAAATAATAAAAGCTGCTCCTAAGCTAATAAGTGCTGCTTTTTTACCACCTGTCATGTTATCCCATGTCATTTTTATCCTTTCAAAGAAATCTTTCAGCCCTTGCATTGGTTAGTCTCCTTTTGTTTTCATTAATAAAACGCATTATTAATATATCGTCAAAGATATTTATACATCAAAAACAGAAATAACGAAGAAAGCGTATATTATTATACTTGCATTCTCATTATTTCTTGATATGCCTCAACAATTTTATTTCTAAGCTGTACTGTCATTTCCAAAGCCAATACGGCTTCCTGGGTCTTAATCATCACTTCATGTGCATTCTGCGCTTCCCCAGTAATTAATTGTTGGGTACTATATTCCGCATCTAATTGAAGACTATTTAATTCATTTAATTGTCCCTTAAGAATTTCAGTAAAGGATAATTCATTGTCATTATCCACATTTTTTTTATGTAAAGTATTGTCACTATAGACCGAAGATATATCCCCAACTTTTGAAATGATTGAACTCATCGGTATTCCCCCTATCTACCAATTTCTAAGGCTTTTAGAAACATCGATTTACCTGCATTCAGTGCTGTTACATTCGCCTCATATGCACGTGTCGCCGCAATCATATCCACCATTTCATTTAATATATCTACATTGGGCATTTGAACATAGCCTTCTTCATTGGAATCCGGATGGCTAGGGTCATAAACCGTTTTAAAGGATGTTGTATCATCAAAAACAATAGCATCTACTTTAACACCTTTAGAAACAGTTTTATTTTGCCCGGACAAAGCATTGATTTCTCTCTCTAAATTTTCTTTAAAAACTGCTATTTTCCTTTTATATGGTCCCCCATCTTCTGTTCTGGTTGTAGTGGAGTTGGCAATATTAGAAGCAATGGTATCCAGCCTCAATCGCTCTGCCGTTAATCCGCTTGAGCTGATTGAAAAAGTATCAAACATTTTCATGAATTATCTCTTCCCTTCACTAATTACATATCTCAAAGTCGAAATTTTAGTGCTCGCTTGCTGAACCAAAGCATTGTATAACAGCTGGTTGGCTGCCAGATTTGCATTTTCCATATCGATATCCACATTATTGCCATCTAAACGCATGGATGTAGAAGTATCTTTTACCACTTGGGGCTGGATATCATTGATATGACTTGCAATATCAATGTGCTTATGATGCGTCGTTTTTAACTGCATTTTTTTTTGTCCTGTGACCAGTGCTTTTTTTTCCTTTCGTCCTTTATCAATTTGTTTAAAAGGTACTCCTGAAACGAAAAACTTCAGGATATTGGTACGTAGTACCTGAT
>JAKSCF010000147.1 GCA_022360735.1 Clostridia bacterium | reverse complement strand
TTCTATGATTTGCCTTTTTATATCTTCAGGAATATCAATTCTATTGCTCTTAACATTATGAACATGTACAAGTTTTCCTTTATTAATATTGGATACAGCCGTTCCAATGCTTAATGAATATTTTAGAATGGTATCGTTTCTATAAATATCTTTTAATGCCATCTTATTCCCATAGGTTATATGGTCAAGACAATCCAAAACCACTACTTCTTGTTTATACTGATCATAAACGATAGCTGTTTCACCCTTTTGACAATCTTCAAGCGCAGTTGCTACATTGTCATCAGCATTCATTATGATAAATCTTTTCATGTTTTCCTCCTCTAAGGGTGACTAGGTGAGCCACCCTTACATTTTTGTTTGAGCTATTGATCTTTTAATGCAAACTCTTTAAAAATATCTACGGAATGCTTCTCAGAATAATCCGATATCATCCATTTTATCCATCCATAAAGCATGACGATCATGATAAAAGTTAACGGCACTGCTGTAGCTACTGCACACGTCTTAATGGTATTAAGGTTTGCGCCTATTAATATCATAGATAATGGTACTAATGCGAGCATAACACACCAGAACAATCGATGTAATGGATGCGGTTCCTCATTATTTTTAAGCCCCGGCGTAGCAGTAGATGCCATTGTAAAAGCTGCTCCATCTAAAGTAGTTGCTAAAAATAGTATTGTAACAATAGAAAATATAATTAATAGAATACTTCCGATTGGTAATGACTGTAAGGACATAACGATAGCTTCATTATCCAAACCTTGCCCCAACATATCTACTACAGGTACGATGCCTGAAAGGCTCCTTTCCATTGTGAAGCTTCCTAGTATCCCGAAGAAGAAAAAGCAACCGCAGCTGCCACTCACCAACGTATTGATAATAACCGATCGAATGGTACGGCCTTTTGATACCTTTGTTATAAATAATGCTGTAAATGGTGCATATGCTATCCAGTATAGCCAATAGAAAATCGTCCAAGATTCTGGAAATCCATTGTTGTTCACAGAGTCTGTAAATAAACTCATTCTTACAAAGTTCTGTATCATTAACCCAAAGGAGCTCACAAAGTTCTTCATAATAAACAAAGTGGGTCCAATCAATAATACTAAGACACAGAAAATAATAGCCAGTTTAGTATTCCAATCCGATATTTTACTCATGCCTTTTTGAATCCCTATATAAGAACTAAAGGAATATATGATAGATATTAAAATAATTAAAGCGATATTCATTGTAAATGACGGCTCAATCCCGATAACGCTGCAGACTACTTGTGTTACCAACGGTACTGAAACACCTAAGGTAATACTTAGTCCTCCAAAACATGTGAAGATAAAAATGACATCAATGATTCTTCCTATAATGCCGTCGTTTTTTATACCTGTCATAGCGCTTACAACTGAACTAAAGCTCAGACCGGTATTTTTTCTAACATAGAAATGGTAGGCCACCGGAAGAGCAGCAAGTGTATATAAGGCCCATGCACTAAAACCCCAATGAAACATGGTGTATCCAACACTCATCTCATAAGCAAATGGTGTTCCCGGTTCTATTCCAACCCCAGGTGTCCCAATATAATAAGCCCATTCGATAAAAGCCCAATACACTGTAGCCGAACCCAGTCCACAGCAAATCATCATTGCAACCCATTTAAAGGTTGAATATTCCGGCTCTGCTTGACCAAATCTAATATTACCATATTTACTGGCAGCTACAATTATTAGTAAGACAACACCTAAGAATGCAAACAAAAGCACCCCTGAACCAAAAATATCCGTAAATGCACCGAAGATTTTACCTGCAGCATTCTGAGACGCATCCGGCATAACAACTAGAAAAGCTACCACAGTCAATACAAACGCTAAGCTAATCACAATTAAAAGTTTATCGTATTTCACTTTATTGTTTTCCTCAACCTTAACAGTACTCATTTATCATTTCCTCCTATATTTCAATTTGGAATTTTTTTATTAATTTGTTTTAAATTCGGTATCGACTAATGATGTCTTCATTTAACTCAATTCCAAGTCCAGGTGAATCCGGCACTTCAACATAACCTTCATTAAATTCAATCATGTTGCTTACAAGATATTTAAAAAGTGGGCTTGTACTTTGAGAATACTCAATTAGAGTGCCATATTCGCAAGACGCCAGAAAATGAACGGTCGCTGCAATTAAAATACCTGTGCTAAATCCATGTGGCACAAGCTGTGTCCCATCCATAGCAGCCATGTCATAAATTTTCTTTGCTTCAGTTATACCACCGCACCTTGTTACATCCGGCTGTACAATATCCGGTTTGCCATGCTCTAGAAAGTACTTAAACTCATGGCGCGTGGTTAATGTTTCCCCTCCTGCGATTTTAGGTTTTACTGCATTGGAAAGCTTTGCGTAGCTATTGACATCATCTGATAATACCGGCTCTTCTATCCAGTTCAGATTACAATCTTCCACTCTCTGGGCCACATCAATGGTATGTCCTGCAGTTCTCCACTTTGCAGCTAAATCAATCTGTACCTGTATATCATCACCTACTGCTTCTCTGACTGCTTTAATTATTTTGACATCAGCGTCAGGATCATCGCCTAAAATTCCTCCGCCAAACTTCATACTCCTAAAACCTTTTTCAACCAAATCATTAGCAATTTTTTTGTTATCTTCCGGTCTATCTGCAGGTATAAAGGTTCCATAGGCTTGTATTTTATCTCTATATTTACCACCTAATAGCTGATAAACCGGTACGTTATAATACTTGCCTGCTATATCCCAAAGTGCTATATCTACAGCACTTATAGCATGAATGCCGGCGCCTCTTCTCCCCATATAATTGGAAGCCCCATACATCTTATCCCATAGTCTCTGAATATCCAGCGGGTTTTCTCCAATCAATAGTTCCTTCAAGCCATAGCAAGCTAAGTTTGAATTGGGTGTTTCAATAATTGCTTTTACTACTAAAGGAGATGAATCTGTTTCTCCAAAACCTGTTATCCCTTTATCTGTATGAATTTTAACAATGACTGCATCTTCTCCCCATACACATCTCTCAATCATCTTAGGTACTCGCAAGCAAATCACTTCTACATCAGTTATTTTCAAAATACCACCTCCTATTAGAATAAGGCCTTTTTAGGAGCTGTGTTTTCAGCCCCTTGTCGACACTATTGTATTTCGCAATTTCTATACCATTGTGGTAATAATTATTGCTCATATAGGTTCAATACGTTTGTTCAACCTATTGAAATTAGGTGGTTTCAGAGTGTTAAAAATTCTTATAAAAAAACTAAAAAACACTATAGAAAATTCTCTTAAAATATATTATTTTAGCATTAACACCTCTACTTCGGTGGTTATGATCAATTTATTCAAAGTATTTTTTATATTAGTAAAAAGGCACGAGTCACATTTGACTCATGCCTTTTAAAAGCTCTCCGATAACATCTAATTTTAATGGTAGGAGGGATTTTATTAAGTTGAATAAAAGTTGAGTCACATCTAACTCTTGAGTCATTTATAACTCAAACCTTTCCCAATTTCGTACTTTCTCATTAACCTAGATGCTTTTGATTGACTTATCTCCAATTTTTCTGCTATTTTCCTTGTCGTTTTACATTCATTGTACGCTTTCTGTAAAAGCATTTTTTCAAAACTTTCTATGGCTTTATCATATGATGTCATCTTAAAGGTATCTAATATATCATCCTTCTTTTCACGTATATCATACACATGCTTTGGTAAATGCCAAGGCTTTATGATGACTTCGTTGACCAATACTACCAATCTTTCAATAATATTTGATAATTCTCTTATATTGCCTTTCCATGAATAATTTAAAAATATCTCTTTTACTTCCTCACTAAATCTATGATCTTTTTCATATTTTATATCATATTGATTTAAATAATAATTGCACAATACTAAAATATCATCTTTTCTTTTTCTCAGCGGCGGTATCTCAATTTCGAAAACATTTAATCTGTAATAAAGATCTTCTCTAAAGTTGCCCATCTCAACCATCTTTTTCAGATCTCTGTTAGTAGCAGTAATAATTTTTATATCCACGTCTATAGACGTATTGCTGCCAACCGGATAGAATTTTTTTTCTTGAATAAATTGTAAAAGCTTTGCTTGTACCTTATAAGGCAGCTCGGATATTTCATCAAGAAATAGTGTTCCATCATTGGCTGCCTCAATAAACCCTTTTTTACCTGAGCTCAGAGCACCTGTAAAACTGCCTTTCGTATAGCCGAAAAGCTCAGATTCAATTAATTCTTTTGATATAGCTGCACAATTTAGATGTACAAAAGGATTCTTACTTCTGCTGCTATGTTCATGAATATATTTTCCTAACATTGTTTTTCCAACGCCTGATTCACCTTGTATTAAGCACGGTGAATCCACCTTTAACAACATATTGGCTACATTCATCACATCATTCATAATTTCACTTTTATAGAAGTATTTCGAGTTAAAGCTTATTTTACTATTGAGCAAATCCGATTTTACCTGAAACAAATCCTGTATACCGCTTTCGTTTATATTATCTCTTACGCTCATAGCGACATATTGAATCTCTCCATTTTTATCAAATAATGGTATTGCAATGGTATAAATCTCTGCGCCCATTGTAGTAGATTGTCGTTGTTTAATCCCTTCTTTCTTCTTATATACATAGGGCAATACGGACAAATCCCAATATTCATCCGCATAATCGAAGAAACTGGATCCTATCATTTTTTCTTGTGCTATCCCATAATGTCGTTCACATGCTTTGTTGACATAAACTATTTTATAGTTGTTGTCATAAACAATGACTTCATCATATAAATTATCAATGATTCTTCTAAATTCTTTATAATCCATATTAGATGACATTATTGCACCCCTCTATTTTAATACTTTAAAAGCTAAGCATCTTTCATGAATAATCTGGGTTTAATTATATCACATCTTATTATTTTGAAATGACTTTTTTAATAGTCATATTTTATCTCATAAGTTGTATTTTATTTATCTTCTACATATAGATGGTATTAGGTATAGCAAATAACACGAAAGGAGTCAATTACAAATGACACACTGCTGTCAACTTAATTTCCCAACCCGATCTATTATGGACTCAGTTGAATTTTGGAGTGAAAATTCATACCAGCATATTGACGTACTGCTAAAAAGTGGTGAACCCAATAGTGCAGTTCTTCAACCCTATTTTCAAAAAAATCTTAAAAAAATATTCAATTCATTCCAAAGCATATACAATCAAATGATTCAAAAAAAAAAAGAAAATAAGTACTCTAATGAAATGTTAATGCCTTATATCAATCACAATCAATTTCTAATACTCAAAAGTTTTATTGAGACTAATTTACTTTTTATTCACCTTTTGGAACGTTTGAAATTTGAAGGGTATAACGGATTTTCCGTATTATATGAAGTGACGCATCATATTCTGTATGAACAACTCTATGTACAAGAAATTTTTAAACCTTATAATAGTTTGATGGAAGCATCTTCAGAGGATGTTCTGATACAAGCTAATTTTAGAAATATAGGTTTGGGCAATACCCCTCTTGAATGTATCTATGGTCAAATGTATTTTTGGTCCATCATTGGAGCTGAGCACCCCTCTATACTGATGAATGTAACCCAGAAAGAAATAGCAAAATTACCTAAAGATATGATTCAGCTAATGACCGATTATGCGAATCAATTTAATACCGTTACTTATGAGTTATCACTTATTTACCCCACTCTCAATTTATACAATCTTTCCGAGGTTTATAAGACGTTTAAATCATTAAATGAGGATTTTCTTCTATTCTTAAAAAATATTGATTCCAATTATATTCCCAAGGATGTTTTAAACACCTTACCGGAAATCTATTTTAGCATCAAGCAGCATATTGTTGAAGAGCACGAATACGTAGTATTAGGTTTATGTGAAAAGTTTAATGTATTCTTTAATAAATAAAAAAGCGCTTATCAAAACATTTTGCCATCTTTGCTTTTAGTTATAAGTATTAAAAAAATAGCCGGTAAGAAATTTTCCGGCTATTTTTGCGTAGTTCTATGTTTGAATGCTTTTGTTGATAGATATGTATAATTACACTCCATTTTCAGGTGACAGGGAACAGTAAATTAGGTTACAACTTTGGCCTTTTGACATTTTTTTATTAATTGAATTAAAAAATCAATATTGCTATAAAAATGAATATGAGGATATGCTCCTATAACATTCTTTTTTATTAATCCATCTTGCCACTTATCTATCAATTGGTTATCCCTTATTTTTTTTACTTTATATGAATATTTTACATTATCATTATCTGTTAATAATGAGCGATGAAATTCATGGCCTTTGATATACTGGTTTTCAAATGCTTCTATATCAACATAGCCAAAGTGCTGCAGCCTTTGAGTCATCTGAGATTTTGCCGGCAGGAACCCTACCATCTCATATTGCTGGTTGTTCAAAGCGGTAATAGACTCAGTCAGATACATGAGTCCGCCGCATTCTGCGTAGGCAGGTAATCCTTCCTCAAGCTTCCGTCTTAAAGCACTCCTAAGCTCAACATTATTTTCCAGTTCCTCAGCAAATACCTCCGGATAACCACCACCAAAATACAATGCATCTACTTCGGGGATGTGACGATCATACAGTGGACTGAAAGAGATGAGTTCCGCCCCTAATTCTGTTAATAAATTAAGATTATCTTGGTAATAAAATGAGAAGGCTTTATCTCTAGCAACGCCTATTTTTAAGCCCCTTGCTAAATCTTTATATGGCTTTGCAGGATTTTCTGAGAGCTCTATTGACGCATTACTTTCTGCGACTTCTAAAAAATAATCTAAATCAATATATTGGCTGACCATATTAGATAGTTTATATATTTTTTCTCTTAAGTCTTCAATTTCTTCTGCTTGCACCAGACCAAGATGCCTGCTCTTTATAGATACTTGTTTGTTAGTCGGCAGATAGCCGATACTGGGGATTCCTGTGTATTTATAGATAATATCTTTCAAAAGATCAAAATGTTTTTTAGAGGAAATATTATTAATCAGGACACCAATAATATTCGTATTCTTATTAAAGTTTTGATACCCATGAACCAGGGCAGCTGCACTTGTAGACATGCCTCTTCCATCAATAACTAGTATGACCGGCACTTTTAATATTTGAGATAAATGAGCAGAGCTTCCTCTAATCTCCTTTCCCAAACCATCATATAATCCCATAACACCTTCAATAATGGCTATATCTTTATGCTCAGCATTTTTCTTGTACAAATACCTGATAACATCTTCATCTAACAACCATGAATCCAGATTATAGGATGTATTGCCTGTGACGAATTGATGAAATGCTGGATCAATATAATCCGGCCCTGTTTTAAAAGGCGCAACTCTTATTTTCCTTTTAGTCAAAGCTGCCATAATACCAGATGTTATAGTGGTTTTTCCTACACCACTAGAGGTTCCGGCAATCATGATCCCTTTCATAGCTTCACCTGATCCCCAATAGGAATGAATTGCTTTAATTTGCCAAAACCTTTATCATAATCTATTTCAATAATCGTCGCCGGCGGCACTTCAAAGTGCCAAGTATCTTTAAAATTTAAATCTAATAGATGTAGCATTAAGCTTCGTACAACACCGCCATGCGCAACCATTAAAAGGCATTCATCGGTCTCCTCTATGCTGTCGATAAACGCTTTAGCTCTTATGTGCACTTGTGCAAAGCTTTCCCCATTTGGAATAACATAGTTTTCAAAATCCTTCATAAATGAATCATAGTGATCTTTATATTTAGCCTTTGCCTCTTTATAAGTCATATCTTCAAGAATGCCAAAATTCATTTCTTTTAAACGATCATCTTTAATAATATGGATTCCTTTTTCCTTACCAACTCTTTCAGCTATTGTTAAAGCTCTTCTTAACGGACTGGCATAGATTTTGTCTATATTTTGAAGCACTAAATATTCAACAAGCTTTTCTACCTGCTTTTCACCAAGCATACTATATTCAGATTCTGTCCATCCATAAATTTTCTTATCTGCATTCGCTTTCGTCTCAGCATGCCGTACCATGATACATTTCATATTCAATCCCTCTTTCATCTTTTTCTAAAATAGAGTTTGTTGATTGAGCAAATTTCATTAAAAAAATCTTATCAGATATACCAGAAGCAAAAAAATAACTTGGCTGATTTCCATTATAAATCCAACGGTGTCACCGGTAATACCATTTAATCGATTCCTAATATGTGCAGTAATGATCCGTACTATTATAAAACAGATTAATACGCTCATCAACATGTGATGATCTTGTAATATCAAGGTAATAACAAGGGGAAATATTATAGCAATTATTAACTGTCCTAATTGGCAGCCTTGAACAAAGTCTTTACCCATTCCCTCTTTTTTAGCATAGGGATTATTAAAAGCTGATACAATAGCACTTGATTTTCCTACAACCGGAAAAACAAGAATCGCTGTCAAATTTACATATGAAAACAATACAAGATAAGCTCCTAATACCATTATGAGAGATATCACGCCAAATGTACCGATTCTGCTATCGCTCATTATTTCTAACATCCGTGGTCGCTCTCGCCCGCTAAAAATACCATCACAAGTATCAGCCGTCCCATCCAAATGCAGCCCGCCGGTGATCCATAGATAAAACAACAGTAATAAAAGACTCAGTACGGGCCTATCTATATAGGGCTCAAACAATGCTCCGCTATACAACAATCCGCCTATTACCAAACCCACTAAAGGAAAGTATTTTATCCCTTTTATATATAATTCCTTTGAGAATTCATAAGGATATTTTATGGGCAGTCTGGTTAAAAACGTTAGCACTATTAGCAAACTCTTCATTATAATTGATCTCCTATTTCAACTTCATGGGAATACCCGATACAGTTAGATATACTTCATCTGCTTTTTTTGCGGCATATTGATTGATCCTTCCGGCTATATCTCTAAAGATTCTGCTAAACCGATTAGCAGGTACTACTCCCATGCCCAGTTCATTTGTAACCAGTATAAGCTTTTTATGATTCTCTTCGCAAAGGTTAATGAGCTTCTTTATTTCATGATGTATACCACCTTCTACATCATCAATTATCTGTTGAGCACATTGGTCGAAATCTTCTTCCGATGCCATCATGAGATTTGTAACCATAATTGTCACACAATCCAGCAGTAAACAGTCAGATGAATGGAATGCATTTAAACTTAATAATCGATTAAAATCAGAATACATTTCAACCGTTTTCCACTGCTTCGGTCTTTGTTCCCGGTGCTTTTTTATTCTATCCTTCATTTCATCATCAAAGGGAATGGCTGTCGCAATATATAGAATTTCTGTTCCCATATCTCCGGCCATTTTTTCAGCAAAAGAACTTTTCCCACTTCTTGCGCCGCCTGTAATCAGTATCGTTTTTTTCATTGTTAACCTCTCAATAATATAAACATTTTTTCTCCTAATGAGTGAAACCCTTATCAATGATTGCAAGCCAACAATCCCAAACCTCTATATCATTAAAGCATATTCAAGACATGGAATAAGCTTTACATTATCTTCTCTTTCTTTTACAGCCAGACGAATATAAGTATCATCCAATCCGGTAAAATCTTCACATGTTCTGATATATATATCCTCTTGTAGTATTTTCTCTTGTATTTCTTTACTTGTATGGTTTAATAATTGGCATAGAAAAAAATTAGTATGACTTTCAATAACATGCAAGTTTTTGATCTTCTTTAGACTCTCATACATCCACCTTTTTTCAGTTTCAAACCATTGCTTTGTTCTCAGTATATAATCTTTATCATGGATTAATGCATCCACCGAATTTAAGGCAAAACAGTTTAACGTCCAAGGCTCTTTTATAGCAGCCATTTTTCTTATGATAGTCTTATTTCCAATTCCGTAACCTAATCGCATCCCAGGTACTGCAAAATATTTGGTCATAGAACGTAATATAAAAACAGGCTGATTTTCAATGTACGGTTTGTATGAAGGCAGTCCTGAGAAATCAATAAAAGACTCATCTATAAATATTGAAGCGTTAGTCTCATCCAATGCTTCAACAATAGGCTGAAAGTCTTGTCTACTAGTGTATCTTCCCGTTGGATTATTGGGATTACAGAACACTAAGACATCCGGCTTAATTTCTTTAATAGCATCTATAATTTTATGGGTATCCATCAAAAAATCATTTGCTTTATCCATAATGCATTCATAAATCTCAGACCCAACAACTTTAAAAGCCCTCTTGTATTCATTAAATGTAGGCTGAATAATGAGTACTTTCTTTGGCTTCAATGCCCTGGCATATAGATAAATTAACTCTGCAGCACCGTTTCCTAATATCAAATGGTCAACATGCGCTGCTTCGTATTCTGCAATACTCTTTTTAGCTGTCATACCATCTATTTCCGGATAGCGCCCTATATGATCCAATGATTTTACTATCACATTCTTTACTTCATTTGAAATTCCAATTGGGTTAATATTAATGCTGAAATCAATGACTTCTTTTTTATTTCCAAAATATCCACCATGTTTATTCATATCACACTTATAATCCTTTAGCTTTATTTTTGACTTGAAAGTATTTTTATGTTTTGAATAAAATCTGTATTAATCAGATCAACTTTACCTTTTCCCTCAACCTTTATCCAATTATCCACCACTTCAATAATCTTTACTTTAGTAAAGTTTGAACCCAATGAACCTGTTGATATGTTGCATACCTTTCCAATACAGTCTTTTATTAATTCGTTTGACATGGCTACACCTCTTCTTTTTCTTTTTTTCTTAAATAGAATCGTTCTTTTCTGTGATGGTAATATCACAAAAAATAATACAAAAATGGGAAGATAAATGGCTATCCAAACGCCAGGTTCCATAATACCATCTCCCTTATAGTAGGATTTATATTTATTATACCATCATATCGAAAAAATAAGCTATAATAGCCACATCATCATACCTATTATCATGGTCGTCAATCCAAAAGACACATACATAATCTTAATAGCATCTTTAATGTGCTCAGGTTTTAAATTATTTATGGCATCCCCAATAGAGGGCTTGTAAACCACTTCTCCAAAGTAAGTATTGGTTCCACCAATTTGAATGCCTAAAAGTCCGGCTACTGCTGATTCGGGGAACCCACAATTTGGACTTTTATGTTTTCTGCAATCTCTTTTTAATACTTTCCAACCATTTTTTATATCATAGCCTGTCAAGTATCCTCCTGCCAGCATCATCAACGCCCCCATTCTTGCAGGCAGGTAGTTAGCCGCATCATCAATTTTAGCAGATGCAAATCCAATCTCTGTATAAGGCTCCTGCTGATACCCTACCATAGAGTCTAAGGTATTAACCGTTTTATATAAAAAAATCAGTTGTACAGGAATCCCAATATAGAATCCTATGGTTAGAAAGAATAATGGTGCTAAAACTCCGTCTATCGTATTCTCTGCAGTGGTTTCCACAGCTGCTCTCGTAATTTGTGATGCATCAAGACCAGATGTATCTCTTCCTACTAAATAGGAGAGTTGACGCCTTGCTTTTGATAAATCATTTTCTTTTAAAGCCTTATACACTTTTAATGTTTCACATGCTAAGCACTTAGCGGCTAGGGCCGTATAAATCAGATAAATGGTTACCCCGGTATACACAAAAGAATGAATATAGGATGATACAAACAATATGCCTGTTATCACCATTTCAACAACCATAATAGTAGCTATCCATAGAAGGAATCCTGCCAATCTTAAAGGTATACCGGTTCTTCGAACTGCCTTCTCTATAAAGCTAATGGTTTTTCCGATGTAAACAATAGGGTGGGGTATGAAAGGAGGATCTCCTAAACAGATATCCAACCATACGGAAGCCAGGAGAATCAATATATCCTTATCCATGCTTATAGCCCTATGATCCTCTTAATATGATTAAAGTCTAAATTATTTCTGACTAATTGAGCCAATTGATTATATTGTTCTTCTTTATATTCTTTATAGGTTACCTTCTCTAGCTGCTTCAGCCCTTTTGTTTTTCTAATATGGTTCAGCAGTGCATTTCTAAAGTGATCATTATCAAATATTCCGTGTAAATAAGTGCCAAAAACCATTCCATCTTTATTTACAGCACCGCCTAACCGACCATCTTCCAGTATAACAGCCGGCCGAGTTGTGCCATTAATGATTTCACTATCTCCCATATGTATTTCATATCCTGTCACAGTAAATTCATTCAAATCGGGTACAAATGGTAAATGACATTGGAGGGTACCACTAATTTGTGTTGTCATTTTATGTTCATGGATAGTCGTTCTGATATCCAGTAGTCCCAATCCATTGGTTTGATTCAAGCTGGATTCTATTCCTTTAGGGTCCGTTAATTCTTGTCCTAATATCTGATATCCGCCGCATATACCTATAATAGGAATACCTTCTTTATGCTCTTTGTATATTGCTTTGGCCATTCCTGATTCATGAAGATAGACCATATCTTTTATGGTATTTTTGCTTCCGGGAATAACTAAAATATCTAGTTCAGAACAGTCATCGGGGGAAGTGATATATTGGACACTAACCTCCTGTTCCATATCAAATACCGTAAAATCCGTAAAGTTTGACATGTAAGGTAATCGAATAACACCAATATTAATACCTGCTCTTTTAGCAACCTCAAATCTTGTCGTAACGCTATCCTCTTCATCAATATTGAGTTGCTTAAAAGGTACAACACCTAAACATGGCACATCCATTTTTTGCCTGAACATTTCAATACCTGGCTTTAATATATCAAGATTGCCTCTGAATTTATTGATGATATATCCTTTAATTCTTTCTCTTTCACTGTCCTCTAAAAGCATTACCGTGCCATATATAGAAGCAAAAACACCGCCCTTGTCAATGTCGCCTACCAATACTACAGGGGCATCCACAAGCTCTGCAATACCCATATTAGCCAAATCATCCTTTTTTAGATTTATTTCAGCAGGACTACCTGCACCTTCAATAACAATAACATCAAATTGACGGCTGAGTTTATCATAGGCTTCTTTAATGCTTTGTCTAAAGATGGATTTCACATTATGGTATTTATAAGCTGAAATGTTGCCATAAACTTTTCCATTTAGAATGACCTGTGAACCCATTTCACTGGTGGGCTTTAATAAAATAGGATTCATCTCTATCATAGGCTCTATCATGGCTGCTTCCGATTGTACAACTTGTGAACGTGACATTTCTTTCCCGTCCTTAGTGACATACGAGTTTAGCGCCATGTTTTGAGCTTTAAAAGGCGCTACACGATAACCATCTTGTTTTAACACACGGCATATTCCCGCTGTCATGATGCTCTTTCCAACGGTGGATCCGGTTCCTTGTACCATAATACACTTTGCCATTTTAGCACCTCTCCTTTAACGCATCTATTAATTGATCCATATCATTAAACACATTTGGGTAGGCGATTTTAGGACGATTAAGCATTAAGACTTCAATGCCTTTTTCTTTAGCCGCTTTTATCTTTTCGTTGACACCGCCTTCTTGTCCACTATTTTTGGTCAC
>JAKSCF010000498.1 GCA_022360735.1 Clostridia bacterium | reverse complement strand
TTTTTTTTTTTTTTATTCGATTATGGTACCTATAATGTTTTTGGACTAAGACTACAATCAGCCCAAGTTTTCATATTTTTAGTATCCATGGTGTTATTGATTGGTCTTACGGTGTTAATTAAAAAGACAAAAATTGGTTTGGCAATGAGAGGGACTGAACAAAATTCTAAAGCAGCATATTTAATGGGTATTAATGTAGATCAAGTCATTGCATTTACATTTTTCTTAGGGGGCGCTTCTGCTGCAGTGGCAGGTGCACTCATTAGCGGTTATTATCAAATTGTTTATCCTGCAATGGGATTCATGGCAGGGCTTAAGGCTTTCTCTGCTGCTGTGCTTGGAGGTATAGGAATACTTCATGGAGCAGTAGTTGGGGGTATCGTTATTGGCGTATCAGAAAGTATGACTGCTGCATATGTCAGCGGTGGATTTAGGGATGCAGTTGCATTTATCATTTTAATAGTAGTATTAATTATTAAACCGACAGGTATATTTGGCAAAAAAACGATAACGAAGGTGTAGTTAAAATGAAAAAAGAAAAAAAGATATGGGGTTTATACAACATAATCAATAAAATAATAGATTTTATTCATGAGAAAAGAATCATCACATACCCAATTTTAATCATTTTTCTATTAGTGTTACCTAAAACCGGAATTAACTCATATTTGGTTAGGGTTATGACCGTTGTAGGCATATACATTATATTATCTTTAAGTTTAAATTTGATTTCAGGGTATACAGGTCAAATATCTATTGGACATGCAGGATTTTATGCCATAGGTGCTTATACATCTGCGTTATTGAGTTTAAATTTTGATTTTCCCTTTTTATTGGCTATGGTATCAGGAGGTATTGTTGCAGGGATCTTTGGACTTTTACTGGGGCTTCCGACTTTAAGGCTTTCAGGTACTTATCTAGCGGTTACAACAATTGGGTTTTGTGAAGTTATCAGAATGATTTTATTGAACTGGGAATGGTTGGCCAGAGGACCTTTAGGATTGAATAAAATACCACGACCGGTTTTTTTCGGAATTAAGTTGACAACTTTTAACGGCGGATATTACTACTTGATTATTGTTTTGGTTGTTATTACCACATTTGTCATGTATAGAATAGTAAATTCAAAGCTTGGCAGAGCGTTGGTATCCATTCGAGAAGACGAGTTGGCAGCAACACTTATGGGTATAAAAACAACAAAATATAAAGTTTTGGCTTTTACCATTTCTTCATTTTTCGCAGGGATTGCCGGAAGTTTTTATGCTCACTTTATGACATACATTGACCCCAATGGTTTTATCTTTGATGAGTCGGTGTTAATGCTTAGTATTGTTATATTAGGTGGTATGGGAACGCTAAAAGGTATGTTTTTAGGTTCGGCGCTTTTGGTTACTTTGCCGGAATTGTTAAGGGACCTTCAAGAATATCGCTTTGTAATGTATGGTGTTATCTTGGTTTTGATGATGAGATTTAGACCTCAAGGCGTACTGGGCGGACAAAGTAAGAAACCATATCAGCTTCCAAAAGGCATTGGGTCAAATGTCACAAAGGAGGGTGAAGCAATATGAATCTATTAGAAGTAAAAAATTTAACCAAAACCTTTGGCGGATTGGTTGCAGTAGATAATGTGAACCTCCATGTGAAAAAAAATGAAATAGTCAGCATTATTGGACCTAATGGTGCCGGAAAGACCACTTTTTTTAATCTGTTAACAGGTGTTTATCAAGTTACGGAAGGAGAAATTGCATTTGAAGGTCAGCCCATTCATAACCTGCAACCTCAAAAAATTGTTGAAGCAGGTATCAGTAGAACCTTCCAAAATATTCGACTTTTTAAAGATATGAGAGTCATCGAAAATGTATTAGTAGGTGCCCATCTTAAAACAAACTATCATTTTTTAGATTTACTGTTAAGAAATAAAAAATACAGAGAAGAAGAAAAGCGAGTGGTTGAAAATACATTAAGCATTTTAAAAGATATAGGACTGGAAGATAAAAAAGATGAATATGCAGAGAACTTGCCTTATGGCGACCAAAGAAGGTTAGAAATTGCGAGAGCTATTGCATCCGGAGCAAAAATAATTCTTTTAGATGAACCGGCTGCCGGAATGAATGAACAGGAATCAGAATCATTACTGCATTTTATTAAAACATTAAAGGATAAAGGGTACACCATTATACTCATCGAGCATGATATGAAAGTGGTCATGAATATATCAGATAGGATATATGTATTAGACTATGGGAAAAAAATCGCTGAAGGACTTCCAAACGAAATTGCTAATAACAAAAATGTTATTGAAGCTTATTTAGGAAAGGAGTCATAAGTATGCTGATAGTCGATAATATTAACACATATTATGATAATATTCATGCACTCAAAGGTATATCCCTTGAGGTCAATAGTGGTGAAATCGTAACCCTGATTGGTAGTAATGGTGCAGGGAAAACAACTACTTTATCAACCATTACTGGTCTTATAAAGTGTAAGATTGGGAAAGTAACATTTGAAGGTAAAGATATTACCAATGCAAATCCCGCTCAAATTGTGAAGCTGGGTATTAGTCTCTCTCCCGAAGGACGTCAAGTATTTCCTCAGCTGACGGTTGAACAGAACTTAGAATTAGGTGCCTTTACAAGGAAAGAAAAAAGTGAAATAGCCGATTCATATACCAGAGTGTATGATTTATTTCCCAGACTAAAAGAGAGAATTAAGCAGCCTGCGGGTACACTAAGTGGTGGTGAACAACAAATGCTGGCTATTGGAAGAGCGTTGATGTCAAAACCTAAGTTGTTATTATTGGATGAACCTTCATTGGGTTTGGCACCTAACCTTGTGATGATGATATTTGAATTAATTAAAGAAATCAATAATCAAGGTACTTCTGTACTGCTGATTGAGCAAAATGCAAAAATGGCGTTGTCTATAGCACACAGAGCTTACGTTATTGAAACTGGAAAAGTTAATCTAACAGGGAATGCACAAGACTTGCTAAATGATGATAAAGTCAAAGAAGTATATTTTGGTAATTTAGGTTAATTGCTTTATAGAATGGTTTGATTTATGAGATCATATGCAATTTAACCTTACGATAAAAAAACATATATTTAGGAGGCAAAAAATATGATGAAAGAACAATATTCAAAAGAAGAGGTCGTCGAAATTTTAAGAAATGCTATTGAAGATAGAGCAAAATGGTTTTATTTGGTCCTAAAATATGCTAAAGAGCTTGGAGTAGACCAAAAAACAATTGATCAAATGGCTGAAAAGGCTATATGGGACTTTGGAGTAGGTAAAGGACAAAAAATGGGTGTTTGTTCAAAAGCTAACGACCTAATGAACAAAATATATGATGGTCCGGTAATCGGTGCTTTTGAAATGGAAAAGATTGAAGAAGGTGAAGACCAAAGTATATTAGAATTCAGCTATTGCGCTTTGGTTGAAGTTTGGAAAAAATTAGGCTGTTCTGATGATGAAATTGCACAATTATGTGATTATGCATCCTGTGGTGATTTTGGGCTTGCAAGTATTTCACCGGAATTGGATTTGAGCTTTAATGAACTATTAAGTAAAGGCGGAAATTGCTGCAGAATGATTATTAAAAAGAAATAATATGAAAAATATGGAATAAGTTTATTGCATCAGTTGGTGTTAACGCCTTCTGATGCTAAAATATTATTATCTATAAGTTGTAACATTCTTAGTTCTCCCCCATTTTCTTATTTCTACCCTTATTTAAGGGTAGAAATAAGATTTAGCAGTTATTGGATAAAATAACTTGCTTTGTAAAATC
>JAKSCF010000149.1 GCA_022360735.1 Clostridia bacterium | reverse complement strand
GCTTCACAAGGGTTATCTTCCATAAGAGGGACATGCTTGTGTGCAGCTGCATGGAAAATAATATTTGGCCTCACAGTAGAGACGATCTGATCAACCCTATCTATATCTCTTACCGAAGCAATCATCACTTTTAAATTAAGTTGCTTATCTGAGTCAAGTTTATTGTAAGTTCGGTTTAATTCATTTTGGAGTTCATAGGCATTGTTTTCATAGATATCTAAAATTACTAGTTCTCTGGGATTATATTTTGCTATTTGTCTGCAAAGTTCAGAGCCTATGGATCCACCGCCACCTGTCACAAGGACAGATTTTCCTTCTATGTACTCATCAATAGCATGATTGTCTAATTGTATTGTTTCCCGTCCTAATAAGTCCTCTATTTTAACCGGCCTGATCTGGTTAACGGTGACCTTTTCATCGATAAGTTCGTAGACACCAGGTAGAATTTTTACCTTTGCCTTTGTCGATTTGCATTCGTCCACAATTTCTCGAATAGTATTTTGGGGAGCTGAGGGTATAGCTATTATAATTTCATTCACTCTATATTTTTCTACTATTTTAGCTATCTGGAAACGATTCCCTAGTATTTTTACACCATTAATTCTTTGACCGTGTTTATAAGTATTATCATCTATCATTCCTATAACTTTTAAGTTTAACTCATTATGTATTCGAAGTTCTTTTACAACAGTGGCACCGGCTGAACCACCACCAACCACAAGGACATTTTTTTTAGCAGTATTCTTTAACAGAATATCCTTAATTTTATATCTTCGTAATGCTCTATAAGTAAAGCGAACGCCTCCAATAAAAATAAGGTCTAATAAGGTGCTGATTAGATATATACTTCTTGGTAAATAGCTAGAATGTACCAATTTAATTGTGGCAATAATCACCAAATTAGAAAGGACTACTGATATGCAGATATTAAGAAGCTCTTCAATGCTGGCATAACGCCAAAGACTCTTATAGAGCTTAAAAAAGAAAAAGGTGAATACTTTAATAGCTATTAACACCACCATAATTTCTTTATAGTTTTGATAATAGTCCATAGGTATTTGGCCATCAAATCTTAATAAAAAAGCCAAAAAATAGGACAGATGCAACAAAAACACATCTAATCCTAGTAATGATAAAACCTTAACTTTCATTTGCATATTGTCCCCCTGAACTTACAACTAAGTTATAGTTATTCTTGTACTGCTAAAGCTTTTTCCATAAGCTCTCTTCTTCTTGCTTTTTTTCTTGCACCATAATCATCTTCATATTGTTTTATAATGCTTTTATCTAAGTCATTGGCAATTAATTCATCCTCCATCTTAGATAAAAGGTTATAAAATATTTCATCGATTTGGTTCTCCAGCTCTTTTGATCTATTTAAGTAATCGGATGCCATTTTTGACAATACTGCACCAGATCCCTTTTCTTCCGAAGAAAGGTTGGAATATTCTGCTTTTGCTTGTGAAATTAGGTCTTCTAATAATTGATTTGCTTTTATTTCTAGATTACTGAGAGCATCATCATATATATTTTGTATTTCTGAGAGTTCTTTTTTACTCTCAGTTTCTTCTTCAGCTTGTTCTTGATTTTCTATATTGCTGTCTATTTCTTCATCTGGTTCATCATTTTCAATTTCATTTGTATTATTTGTTTCTACTATTTGTTCATCATTATCTTCGTTTGTATCATCGGTTTCTGTAATTGGTTCATCGTTTTTCTTTTCATCTGTCTTATCTGTTTCAATATTCTCCATGAGGTCCTTTTCAAAGTTTTCTAATTCTTCTCTCGTTTCCTCAATATATATTTGATTGTCTTCATCATTGGCAACCCATACTTTATACGCTAAAAACAATAGTAAAGCTAATGCTAAGATTACGATTAAAACTTTTTTTATAATCTTCAAAACTAATTCTCTCCTAGAATTTTATTATAAAATTCATATATAACACTGGCTACTTGTGCACGAGTTGCATATTGATTTAGTACAAGATCGATTACCGGTATATCTTTATGCAGGTTACTGTTTAGGGCTGTTCCTATTTCGGATTTAGTCCATTCAGATATATTGTCTTCATCCATAGTCTGCTCTAATTCAGAATAATCTACTTTGGGGTAGCCTTTTGTATTCATAATCCTTGCTAATATGACCAATGCTTCTTCAATGGTCACTTTACCGTTAGGGTCAAAAGTAGTAACAGTTCTTCCTTTTATAACGCCATTTTGATAAGCAGCAGCCACACTGTCTGCATACCATACGTCTAAACTGACATCCGAAAATTGATTGATTGCTTTATCTCCTTGCAGCTTCATAGCCCTTACTGCAAGTGCTGTAAATTCTGCTCTTGTGATATAGGCGTTAGGATCAAAGCTACTTTCACTTCTTCCATTGATGATTCCCTTGGAAGCAAGGGCTGCTATTTTATCTTTAGCCCAATCAATCTCTGATGTATCTGTAAATGACTTTAAATCATAAACTACTTTATATTTTGAAAAATGGCTTGTATAGAATTTAATATTTCCGTCGTTATAGATACCTCCCATAGGTATCTCATTCCCATTATCGTCAATATATACAGCTGTCACATATTCTTTATTCTGATCTTGTAACAATTCGTAAGGTAATGATAAAATTACAGGCTTTGAAAATGACTTGATTTCTTGACTTTCATCTACCAATTGAACATCAAATACATTAATATCTTGAGATATTATAAAATTGAGATTACTATTTGATTGTTCCTCAGCAAGAAAGTCTTTTTCAACTGTTATACCGCCTAAATCAGTAAGTATAGATAAATTATGTACTTTATTAAAAATTTCTGTTAGAAGAGGTAGTTGGACTTTATAGGATTTTTCGTCTTTATTTAATCTTAAATCCAATATCCCACATAGGTTATCAGATACAGTTCCTCCTTTGTCGCTAACATCATTAAGTTCTTTGTTAATATTTTTTAAAATAGTATTTTGAGAAATAGTTATTTCTACTTGACCATCCGAAAGAGTTTTAACAGGTATATTTAAAGTATCCATATCTATTATTATTTCATCTAGAATTATTTCATCTGGTTCTTCTGATACTGCGCCTCCTCCACCTGCTCCGCCATCACTTCCTTCATCTAAAAGCACTGATTTAACCGCTTCATTCAAACCTTTGAGGTCTCCTTCAAGTGTCTTAGTCTCTAAAGCTTGAGCTATTTCTGAGCTAAATTCAGTAGTTAACATTATTGCAAAATTACGATGTTCGTCTTTTGCAAACCCTATTTTTCCATCTTTAAACAAAACTTCCTTTACTGCAGTATACATTATGTAATCAAAATTTTCTTCAGTAAGATCTTCAGCATCTTCAACTTCATCACTTAAATCATCTAAAAAGTTGAGTATGTCATCTTCAGTAACTTTTCCATCTAGCATTCTGTTTACAAGTTCAGGATAATCATCTTTCATGGAATCATATATATCCTCATAACTTGATGCATACGACAAACTGACAAAAAACATTATTAAAACCAAAGATATTATAATTTTCTTCATAAAATCCTCCTTGAAACACACCTATACCACTCATTTTAGCACAATAATATGTATTATACAATTAGAAAAGGAAAGATTTCCTAGTGGAATCTTTCCTTTTTTTTCAACATTTTTCAACATTTATAATATTATTAATCTATCAAATCCGCTTTAACCAGCATTCGTTTTACGATAGCAGCGCATTCTGCTCTTGTAATATTGTTTTTAGCAGATATTTTTCCGGCATACCCGCTTACAATACCGTTTTTAACACATGCTGAAACAGATTCTTTTGCCCATTCAGATACATCACCATTGTCAACAAATGTACCTAGCACTGTACTGATTTCGTTTGCATCTACAGCTGTATCCATTCCAGCCATTTTCATAGCTCGTGCAATTATAGCCATAGCTTCTTCTCTTGTTATTTTACTATTTGGAGCAAATGTTCCATCGCCGTTTCCATTGGTTAAACCATAATCTTTAGCAATAGATACTGCATCATAGTACCAAGCATCTGCTTTTACATCATCAAATGCATCTACACCTTCGCCGCTTCTCATGATTCCAAGTGCTCTTACGACAATTGTCATAAACTCTGCTCTTGTGATATCTCTGTCAGGCTCAAAGGTTGTATCCGATACTCCATTGATGATTAATCTTGATCCCATATCGTTTACATCATCTTTGGACCAATGATTGGCAACATCTGCAAACTGTTTAATATTATTGATTACTGTATACACACTGTTTGTCATACTCTTGATTCTGACATAGTATGCACCATCAATTTTAACGACTTCAGTTGGAACAGGGGTTAAATTGCCTTTTTTGTCCTGAACAACAGCAGTTGTGATTGTTTTTGGATCAACACCTTCGGGAACTTTTATGCTTCTTTCCACAAATCTATTAAATTTGCTTACTTTTACACTGTTTTCTCCATCCGTACATACCACGTTAAATTCAATTGGCGGTATAACTAACTGAACCCCAGCCTTAACAGCTTGATCTTCAACGACTTTGATTTCTTCAGCAGTAGGTTGGCCAATGATTATAGAGATTTGTACATCAGAAACCTCTACATTTTCTCCCAATTCTTTGGCTAATGCACTAATATTCAAGTCTTTTGCCGGTACGCTGTAGGAAGCTGTTTCTGTCTTAATAGATATGGAAATATCATTTTTCTCCATCAAAGAAATCATATCTCCGCCAAATCCGGCTTGAACAACATCTGCATCTGAATCTACATTAATAACAACAATAGTTCCTTCTTCACTTTCTTCAATTGCATTTTTAATAGCATCATCATCCACTGTAACATCAGCTACTTCTTGGCCATCTACTTCTGTAACTTCAGTGTCAATACTATCGTCACCCACTTCTGTTACAGGTCCTGAAGGGTCTGTAGGATCTGGATCTGGGTCTGGGTCTGATCCTCCACCGCCGCCACCGCCGCTTGATTTTTTACTAATAGTGATACCAAACT
>JAKSCF010000571.1 GCA_022360735.1 Clostridia bacterium | reverse complement strand
TGTTTGGTATGGTATTTTGGGTCTTTGTTCAGGGCTGATTATAAGCCGGTTCCACCTGAAAAGTAAAATAAGCCGGCGCAAAAATGAAATTTATCATCAATTGCCGGATACTCTGGATTTATTGAGTGTCAGCGTTTCTGCCGGTTTGGGTTTTGATCAGGCACTGATCTATGTGGTTAAAAAAAGTGAAGGCGTATTAATCCGTGAATTGGATACGGCCCAAAGGGAAATTGCTTTGGGACGTTCCAGAAAAGAAGCATTGGAGCAACTGGCAGATAGATGTGATAGTCTGGAGATTCAGACCTTTGTCAGTGCAGTGATTCAGGCCGATGAAATAGGAGCTTCCATGCAGAATATATTGCAGGTACAGGCGTCTGCTATCCGGGAGGCACACAAACAAAATGTAGAAGAAAAGGCTCAGAAATTGTCTGTAAAAATGTTGATTCCAATGGTACTGTTTATTTTCCCGGTAATGTTTATTGTCCTAATGGGACCTTCTATCCCGGCTATCATGGAAGCATTAGGAGGTTTTTAATAGTGTATATATACGAAAGGAACAGCCGATTTCAAGTAAAAATTGAATGGGTCGATACTTTTGTCAAGCGGCTGAAAGGATTGATGTTCAGATCTGGCCTGCCGTCGGATCAGGGGTTTTTGCTGTTTCCCTGCACCGGTATACATACCTGCTTTATGCGCTTTCCCATTGATGTTGTATATTTGGACGACTGTCTTACTGTGTTGGGAAAAGAAACCGTTGTTCCTTGGCGTACCGGCAAAAATGTAAAAGGGGCTAAAATGATTTTAGAAACTTCGGCAGGTGTCACCGAACAGTTGGAAATTGGCATGCGGCTTATTTTAAGAATAGACTAGGCTGAGCCTTGCAACAGCTTAAAAATTCCATCTTTTTTTATATCATTATTTAAGTTAGCTGCATCGGCGATATAATCCTTATATCCTGTGCGGGGAAAGGAGATTACAATGAGTGAAAATCCGAATGATAAAAAAAAGGATCATAACCCCTTGGTCATGGGCAGTGGGGGTGTTAACCAAGAAAGTATGGATTTTAATATTTTGGAAAAGAATTTAAAATCTGAGCTGGATTCTAAGCTTCACTACTCTGTCGTAGGTGGGTATACAAAAAAAAGTGTCGAGAATTTTGTTTCAG
>JAKSCF010000150.1 GCA_022360735.1 Clostridia bacterium | reverse complement strand
TGTTTTTTAGATGCAAGCTCTGCTAACTTAATGGCGCCTTCAACGGCTTCAGCACCACCGTGTGCTCCTAACCATACCTTGTTTAAATTCCCAGGTGCTAATGCAGCCAAAGCATTTGCCAAACCAGTCCCTACACGTGGAACTGTCGTTTGAAGTATACAAGGCAAACCAAAGGCTTTATCTATTGCAGCATATACTTCTTTATTGTTGTGTCCTATGCTTACAGAAGCTATTCCTGCAAGAAAATCAAGATATTTATTGCCATCAGCATCCCATAAGTTACATCCTTCTGCCTTAACATAATCTTTAACTGTACCAAATGTGTCAAACACATTATATAAATCCGCATTTGCATGCTTTTCAGCAAGCTGTCTAATTTCATCAAAAGGAAGGTCTAACACCTCATCAAGGGTTAATAAATTTTTATATTTTTCTTTTATATCACTCATCTTAATCCTCCCACTACTTATTCATTATTTTACTTTTATACAAGCGTATCTCTAAAGAAAAATTATAGCTATTTATCCACTACCACCCACCTCCTGCTATATTTTATTCTGATATAATGCCACCTCCATTTCATATTAAAATTTATCGGTCGTCCGGCTGACTTAATTACATTATACATATAGTCCAAGCTAAGTGTCAAGAAAATTGTGAACACATGTAATATTCTAATAAATCAGAAAACAAACAAGAAGACGGTTTCATTTGTTTGATTATGAAACCGTCTTCTTGTTTGTTTTCTGATGCCTACCAGATTCCTTTATCGCTTAAAAAGCTTAATGCAATTTCTTTTGCTTTATAACTATTTGCATGATCTTCACCTTCTATATTGGATACAAAAAGATAGGTGTCTTCTTTGTTCTCAACATAACCTATGAACCAGCCATTTACCATTTTCCCATTGGCACCCCCCGAACCTGTTTTTCCGGAAAGCACTGTATCACCTTTCTTTTCAAGGATTAGAATATCCTTTACGATATCGATTTGTTCTTTAGTAAATGGCAAATCATAGTTGTAAAACCTTTTTAAAATATTAATCTGTTCTTTGGGCGATATTTTTAAAGAAGATTGAAGCCAAAATTGATTGATACCGCCGGAAATATCATTATTGCCATAATTGACTTCATTCAAGATTTCCTGCATTTGCTCATAACCTACTTCACTTGCCAGGCGCTGATAATACCAAACCACAGAATTAGCTATGGCAGTTTTTAGGGTATGATCCTGGTTCCAACTCTCAATGGAACGCTGTTTGCCATCCCATTCAAACAATGTGTTCTCATTCTCTATAACGCCGGTTTTTAGACCGATTAAGGAATTGATTATTTTGAAAGTTGAGCAAGGTGATATCCTTTTTTCCAATTTATCTTCGCTGGTATAAGCAGTAAAAGTATATTGATCTTCATTGATGCTATACATGGCAAAACAACCTTTATATCCTTTAAAACAGCCTAACTCTATGGTATGGCTTAATAAATCAATGCTGCCACATTTGCCATGACCGGGAACAACAATATCTGCATCTTCTTGATAGCGTTCTAACACTCTTTTTATTGATTTTGGCCATTCATCAAGGTCTGCATCTGCTGTGTTGCCTAAATTTTTTGACTGCAGGCTTTTAACCATACACCCGCCAAATAGAATACGTTTTTGTGGAAAGTAAATGACCAAGTTATCGGGAGAATG
>JAKSCF010000217.1 GCA_022360735.1 Clostridia bacterium | reverse complement strand
CACTGTATTCAACTCGCTCAGATTGGCATCCATCTTAATTTTAGGCTTGATGACAATATGATTGACACAATTACACATTCCTAGGTTTTCTGTGAATTTGTTAGTGTTTTCATTATCATCTGTTTCTACAAAAGTTGAAGTTTCTAGCCCTTCTATGGTTACATTTATGCTAACATCCGGCTTTATTACAATATGGTTAACACAACCATCAAGAAGTTCTTCTGCTTCATTCACTTCATTGTCACCGTAATGATATTCTACAGTCTTGGCTTCCATTTTTTCACCTCGCTCTTACTTATACACTTGGATACCAGTCGATCTTAAAGAAATTTCTGCTGCATTCAGCAATCCCCGTCAATATCGCCGGTATCCTGTATAGGCATACAGAGTTTTTAATTGTCAGCATACATAAAAAAGTGTGTATGCCTATACAGAATATCGGCCCTATACTGAACTAGAAAAGCATATTATTGTTTATATATGTTGACCGCCTTATTCTCTGTAACTTCAAAAGTTAATTGACACTTTTCTTTTTTCCTCATATGGTTTTCATAATATCCTAACATGTCATAATCAAATGTCTTTGATATGCTGTTTTCATTCAGCACAACTTTCATTACTTCATTTTCAAATTGATACAATTGAGCAATGAAATCATCTTTCATAGTATTTTTAATAAAGTTCTCTATACTTTTAGACATTTCTTCTCTTACATGACTTAAATCATCTCCATAATAAATGGTTCTGGTTAATAAAGTCGTCATTTTTTTCATCTCTGCTTTGTAAGCAAGATAGAAGTCCAATAAACTATTGTTGTAGAATGCTATGATTTCTTTCATTGTCTTGGGTATCATAAATGTGAAATAGTTATAAATGTGATTAATAAATACATCTAAATAGAAGTATTTATCTACCAAGGCATGGTTGACAATATACATACTGGAAAATAAATTTGGATACTTTTTAATCCATTCCATGTGATTTTTAGCGGGATATTTAAATAAGTGAAAATTCTCTTCATTAAAGACCAAATGACGTCTTTCCGTCCTATAGATTTGAGTACTTGGAAAGCACATGCATTTAAATATTGTAGTCTCCTTAATGGACAGCTCCTCTACACAATACCTGATTAAGTTAAGGCTCTTGAGCAAATCCACTTCTTCTTCTGTTGGCAACCCATAGATAAAATTGATTTGTATTTCAATGTTATGCTTTTGAATGAGCCCAATGGTTTTCTTGACTTGGGACATATCTAGGTTTTTATTAATCACTTTCTGCATTCTCTGCGACCCTGTCTCAATACCCAGAAGAATCTTTTTGCACCCTGCTCTTCCCATAAAGCTGATAATTTCTTCATCTAATGTGTCTGCTCTTGCACTACACGTCCATTCTATATCCATTTTCATCTCTATGATTTTATTACAGACCTCTAAAATATATTTTTTATTGGCTGTAAATAAATCATGCGTAAAATCAAACTTTTTGATATTATATCGATTCACATAATGCTTAATCTCATCAAGAATCCTATTTGTACTTTTTAGCCTTACTTTCCGTTTCCAAAAAGTTTTGGTACAACAAAAAGTACAATTGTAAGGGCACCCTCTCCCGGATTCAATATTGATTCTTAATAGCCCTTCATCCTTTAATTCAAGCATGGGTAACTGATCTAAATCTTGAAGCAGCGGGCCTGGCTCATTGCATAAGACTTCATTGGACTTTCTGTAGCAAATGCCTTTAATATTGCTTATTTCTTCTTTACCATTAAAATAGTCTAAAATACTTATTACGTTCTGCTCCCCTTCTCCTACAGCGATCATATCTATAAAATCAAATGTCTTTAAAGTCTCTTTGCTGCATAAGCTGACATGAGGGCCTGCAAGAATTATTTTAATGTTTTTGTTCAGCTTTTTTATATTTTTTGCTATGGTTAAAGATATAAAAAATGAAGTACCCAGCGTATAAAATGATATTATTTTGGGCTCCATGTTCAATATATATTTTACAATAGTTTCATAATCTTTTTCTAAAAGTATGTTATTGGGTACTTTCTTTTCAGCTAACAAATTAGGGAAACTGATGACTTCTGAAGTATAGTTTGAATTTTTATTAATTATGGCGGATAACAAATTAATCCCTACTGGAAAATGACGTATACTAGATTGTTGAAATCCATCAACAAACAAAATATCCATCTGTCTTACTCATCCTTTCTTTTACTGTTATGTAGTAGGGTTTGGATGAGAAACTGCTGACATACATATCAGCAGTTTATTCTTAAGCTATTTTCATTTTGCAATGTCTAACTTACAAAAGTAGTTGACAATCCGTTCAAATTACAATCAATCTTAACCTTTGGTTTTATAACAATATGATTGACACAGTCACAGACAACAACTTCGCCTGTTGCTTTATTGTCCGTTTCTACAACATCTCCGGTTAATAATGATTCTATGTCAAATGTCATATTAATATTTGGCTCTATGACAATGTGGTTCACACATTCACAGTCTACATCTACAGCTTCTTCTAATTCTTCTGATACTTCTAATTCTTCTTGTGATTTTTCTTGTGATTTTTCTTCTGCTTTTTCTACTACATCTTTAACTAGTCCACAATCTGCATCTTGACTACCGCTTTTATTACTACATCCTAAAGTCTTAACTTCCATCCAGTCACCTCTTTTTTGGTGTATTTTCGAAAAACCGTTTGACTGATTAGGCCTTTCTCAATATCTATATATGTTTGAACTGAAAAAAATGTTCTAATTTGAATACAGATGTCTAATTATGTTATCAGATTAATGAGGGGTGTAACAATTTGGTAAAAACCCTGAACTTTTTTATGATGATTTTGATGAATTGGTTGATAAGCTTAGATTTGCAATGGTTCATATCCATCAGATTAGAAAAAAAGCTATAGGGAACTGAGGATTTATTCTAAATCTTTAATATTGCACCCTCATGAGCTGATGTTACATGATTCCGATATCTTGCCAAATACCCTTCTGTTACTTTGGGTTGCGGATGCACAATTTTTTCTAATCTTGATTTTATTTCGTCTTGGGATAGTCTTACATTGAGGGTTCTTTTGGGAATATTGATTTCTATCACGTCACCGTTTTCTACAATGGCTATGGTCCCGTTGGACGCTGCCTCCGGTGATACATGTCCAATACAAGGACCTCTTGTGGCTCCTGAAAATCTGCCGTCCGTCACCAGTGCAACACTATCCCCAAGACCCATTCCGATTAACGCTGTGGTAGCCGTCAGCATCTCTCTCATTCCAGGACCGCCCTTAGGCCCTTCATATTTTATGATGATGACATCCCCAGATTGAACCACTCCGTTATAGATCGCTTCGGCAGCTTGTTCTTCTGTTTGAAAACAAACAGCAGGACCCGAATGTTTTAGCATGGAAGGTGAAACCGCTGTTTGTTTTACCACGGCCCCTAATGGTGCTAAATTCCCTTTCAATATTGCCAGACTGCTTTCACTGGAGTAAGCCTTAGAAATTGGTCGGATGACTTGTTCATTTAAATTTTCTCTACCTGTTATGTTTTCTCTAAAAGTTTTTCCTGTCACCGTCATCCGGTCCAGATTGATAATGCCATCCAGTTCTTTCATTACAACAGGGATGCCCCCTGCTTCATCTAAATCCATGGGTGTATGATTCCCCGACGGCTTGATTTTACACAGGTAAGGGGTGGTTCTGCTTATTTCGTCGATGTCTTCCAGCTTTAGTTTTAATTGGGCCTCGTGAGCGATGGCCGGTACATGGAGGGTTGCATTGGTAGACCCTCCCACACTCATTGCCACTCTCAGGGCATCTTCCAACATTTCTTGTGTTACTATATCTCTAGGTCTTATGCCTTCATTGACCAAATCTACTATCCTGAGTCCGCTGGCTTTTGCCACTCTGAGTTTTTTGCCGTCTACCGCATGGGCCATGGCACTATCGGTCATGGCAAGCCCTAAAGCTTCCGACATGACGGACATGGTATTTGCGGTTCCCATCATAGAACACGATCCGGGCCCGGGGGATAAAGCTTCTTCCATTCTCAAGTATTCATCCTGGGAGATATGGCCTTTTAAGAGTTCTCCAACTTTTTCTTTAAGCTCATAACTTGCATAGTTCTCCCCTTTATATCGTCCGGGTTTCATAGGCCCTCCGGTTACCATAATTGCCGGAATATTGATTCTAAGCATTGCCATTAGCATAGCAGGAACAATCTTATCGCATCCGGCTATTAAGAGCATGCCATCCAATCTATGAGCTCTGGCATAGAGTTCAATAGAATCCGCAATATTTTCTCTGCTTGGAAGTACGAAGCACATCCCGTCATGACCTTGAGCAAATCCATCGCATATGGAGATGGTATTGACTTCAAATGGAATGCCTCCTCCGGTTCTAACGCCATCTTTTGCAGCTTTCGCCACCTTGTCTAAGTGAATATGTCCGGGATGCATTTCATTATGAGAATTGATGATTCCTATAAAAGGTTTTGACAATTCTTGGGACAACAGTCCCATTCCTCTAAAATGGGCTCTGGGTCCACCCATAGTGATACCGTTGACCACCTTGGCACTGGGATATTTTTCATCTTTATATTTCATCATCATTGGCACCCTCCTATATCATCTATTTTTTATATTTTAATATCCTATTTTTAAGCTGTAGCTTTCCGTCTTCAGTAAATGGAATCTTTTCGGGTTCACCTAATATCTCAATGGTCTTATCCTTTTGAATTTGAGATAAATAGGTTTCCGACACATATATGTATTCCAGAGACAAGGTATTTTTTATCCAAACAATTTTACTTTGAGGATGGGCAACTCTTGAACAGCATTTAAGGGCAACCTGTAGTGCTTGAAGATCATTCTCCATTACCACGGGTATTCTTCCGGCTTCCAAAACGGTTGATGTAATCACATTGGCATAGGTATCGTCAAAATTTATGGAATGGAATAAGTCTTTGGTAGTAACATCTGCCGTCCCCAATCCCGTAGCATTCCCCTTGGTCTTTTCCGTCAGCTCTAAAACAATCATTCTATCTATTTTGGGAGCTTCGGTCAGTTCTCTTTTAAAAAATTTTGAAGCAGACCTGCCTGTTATATTGGGGTCCATTCCCGGACCACTTATTTCTTTTCCCATCTCTTGTACAATCAATACATCCACTGGATCAAGTTTTATTCTTGGAAAGAGCTCTTTTGAAATATTAAGCAGTTCTTTATCTCTTTCTATTATTCTTTCCGGTTGGATGAGCTCAATATTGGCCGAATGTTTATACGCATTTTCCACTATGGCCAATCCCCCTATGATGGGCGATTTTTGAAGTGCCACTCTTGTCATATCTTCCAACAAAGTGGGGAAGGTATCGAACCCTCTGTTATGGGTTACGGTTGCTCCCTTTTGTTTTCCCAGTCCTATGGCTATCATTTTTAAAAGCCCGCTCTCTACAGATCCTTTAAACCCTGTATGGGGTTTCACTCTATTGATGATAATGATGCCATCGCTGTTCAGTGCATTGTTTTCCACATACACCGACACACCCTTTGGAGTTCTTCCTATCTCTGTTACTTTCATAGAGGATATAATTTCTGCTCCTACAGATGCTTCTGTTATGCCCAATGCCTTTAGTACCGCCACCTGGCCTTCCGCAGTTGCACCTCCATGGCTTCCCATAGCAGGAATGACAACAGGCGTCACGCCTATAGCCTTTAGATTGTAGATGAGTCTTTTTACCACCGGTAATATGTCATGTATCCCTCTGCTTCCTACTGCAATGGCTATTTTTGAACCTTTTGTTAATCTGCTCCTCTGATTTTTCAGAAACTTAATGAATTCTCCATCCATATGCCCATTGATATCTTCTATTTTTTGTTTATTGAAGTTTTGCTTGATGGGTACCATTTTTGGCATTTCTACATGAAATCCACCAGATAGATTTATTGTCATAAATTGCCTCCCGTTATTTACCTTTCACTCTAAACAGCGGTTCTTGTCCATTTAATACTAAAAATGCGTTTTCAATGGCCATGTTTCCGGCCCTTCGTTGCGCTTCTATAGTATGTGCGCCGATATGAGATGTCACAATAACGTTATCTAATCCAAATAAAAAATGGTCTCTTTCCGGCGGCTCTGAGCTCATAACATCTAATCCTGCACCCAGTACTTGTCCGGACTGAAGCGCATCGTACAAATCTCTATCATTGATCACATCTCCTCTTGCCGTATTGATAAAAAATATGCCGTCTTTTACAATGTTAAACAGGTCTTTATTGATGATGCCTTTTGTGCCGGGTATGGACGGTAAATGCACCGATACAATATTGCTCCTTCTAAATATGTCTTCCATGCTTACCAGTGCCACATCCAATTTTTCTACAAATGCCATATCAGGATAGGGATCATAGGCCAGTATTTTCATATCAAAGCCTTTAGCTCTTTTGGCTACTTCTCTTCCTATGGCGCCCAGTCCTATTATACCTAACGTTTTCCCGTAGGCTTCTGTTCCCGTAACCACTCTCCATCTGCCTTCATAGACAACTTCGTTATGTGTTTTGGGTATATGTCGCATGACGGATAACATCAATCCTATGGTCATATCTGCAACCGCATGTTTGTTACTTCCCGGACAATTTGTCACGGTTATACCTTTATCATTGGCCGCTTGAATATCAATCCTGTCCACACCTACTCCAAACTTAGATATCACTTTTAATCGGTTGGCTTTTTTCATTACTTTTGCCGTAAAATAATCATCACCGCATATGACAGCATCTACGCCGCCTATGATTTCCAGTAAATTCTCTTCGCTTAAAGTGTGGCCTTGATATGGATTGGTTACGATTTCTGCGCCTTGTTCTTTGATTTTTTTTATCAGTTCAGGCAGCTTATAAAATACTCTGGCCGTTATTAAAACTTTATTCATGGACTATTCTCCTCTTGCGGTTTTTCCCTTTACATATATTTTTTTAATGACAGGAAGCAATATGGTGCCTATTGAAATGATTAAAAATGCCAGACTTATGGGCCTGCTGAATAAAATACCATAGCTTCCGTCGGATAATATCAAAGCACGCCTTAAATTAAACTCCGCCATAGGGCCTAATATGATGGCTAACAGCATGGGGGTGACAGGAAATCCAAATCTCGGCATGAAGTACCCTATGACTCCGAATGCCATCATCATTTTGACATCAAACATGGTGCTGTTAACGGCAAAAGCACCCACTACGCATAGTACCATGAGTATGCACACCAAAAGATTGACGGGTATTTTAGTGACGTTGACAAAAGCCTTTACAAATACACTGGCTTGAAGGTACATAAATATATTGACCAATATCAATCCTACCATTATGGTGTATACGATCTCTCCATGGGTGGTAAAAAGCTTAGGTCCCGGTGTCAATCCCTGCATCATTAGGGCCCCTAGAAGTATTGCCGTAACCGTATCCCCCGGAACGCCTAGTGTCAATAACGGTATTAATGTGGCGCCTGTTACACCGTTGTTGCCTGCTTCTGCTGCCGCCACGCCGTCCATATGGCCTGTGCCGAATTTTTCAGGCGTCTTAGATACCCGCTTAGCTTCATTGTAGCTTAAAAAAGAAGCAATAGCCGCTCCGGTTCCCGGGATAGCCCCTATCATGGTCCCGATTGCACTGGATTTTATGATGGTCCTTAAATGATCTTTGATCTCTTTGAGTGTTATCTTTTGATGTTCAAATTTAGTTATTTTTTCCTTTCTGGTGAAATTGCCTTGTCTTACTTTAGAAAATATTTCGGAAATTGCAAAGAGCCCGATGAGGGCCGGTATGAGCTGTATGCCCGCCGATAAATAGGGATTTCCCATAGTGAGTCTGGAAATACCATCAATAGGGTCCAACCCTATCATAGAAACAAACATACCTAAGACCCCCATTATGATGCCTTTGATTATATTATTAGCGCTTACCGTGGATATAATGGTCAATCCGAATATCGCCAAAGAAAAATATTCTGCCGGTCCAAATTTAAGGGCAATCTTTGCAATCTGGGGGGCTATAAAAAGTAACATCAAGGCACTAAATATTCCTGCTATGGTAGAGGCGATGAGTGCCATTTTCAAAGCCTTTCCTGCTTGTCCCTTTTGAGCCATAGTGTAACCGTCCATGATGGTAGCAGCTGACGCCGGAGTCCCCGGGGTTTTGATCAATATAGCGGTGATGGAACCGCCATATATTCCACCACAATACACACCAAGCAGCAATGTGATGCCTGTGATGGGATCCAGCCCGAATGTTATAGGCAATAACAGCGCAACACCCATAGTAGCGGTAAGTCCCGGTAATGCACCGAACATGATGCCTGCTGTCAGGCCTAAATTCATGGCTAATATATTGCTCCATGTAAATATATTCTGTAGTGAAGCGATGACTATATCTAACATCCTTTTACCTCCTATGGCAGTTGTACATACATGATTTCTTTAAAGACATAATAAATGATAAAAACGATTACATAAAATATGACGTAATGATACCATTTTCTAACTTTTAATATATACATAGCGATACTCATTATGACAACAGTTGATATTAAAAAACCAACCATTTCAATGATTCCTATATATATGATCAATAATAAAAATATTTTTCCTACTCTTAATTCACTGATATCCCATGGGTCTGTTTCATCTTCTTTCGCTTCCTCATAGCCGGATTTGTTAAAGGATTTCAGTATTAAAATGCCGCTCAGCACCATAAGGGCTATTGAAAGAAATTGAGGAAAAAACCTTGGCCCCATTTGAGAAACGTCGAAGGCTTTAATTTCATAGGGTATTAATACCCATATGGTAATGGCTAAGAGGAGTAACACTACGCCGCTTATTCTATCTTGTATATGCTTCTTCATCGCTCTGATTCCTTTCTAAAGAACATCGCTACGCTTAATTTCATCAAATATCTTTTCAAACACATCTATTTTTTCATCGGATATGCTCTTCATGGTTCTTGCAGGATATTTTTGACATAACCCTTTTCTTGACATCAATCCTTTGAGATTAGCGTTCAATTGACCTGTGCCATATCCAAATATGCCCACCATTTTAAATATCAATTGCTGGACTTTTTTGGCTTTTTCAAAATCCCCATCTCCGATAGCTTGATGCAGTGCCAATTCGATTTCCGGTGCTATGTTGGGTATAGGTCCCATGGTGCCGTCTGCACCGGCTATTAAGCTTGCCATGAAAAAGGGAGCTCTTCCCTGAAACACTTTGAAGTTTTCATTTTTGACTTCAAAGCATATCTTTTGAAATAACACGAAATCTCCGCTGCTGTCTTTTACTCCGATGATATTTTTATGTTGACTTAATGTTTTAAATGCATCCAAAGATATATTAATCTTTGTCATCTGAGGCATATGGTATATCATTACCGGCAGT
>JAKSCF010000485.1 GCA_022360735.1 Clostridia bacterium | reverse complement strand
TTGAATCAATTTAAACTACTTTTTATTTTTTTAAATCAACTGATACATACCTTACTGTTATATCTCCTAATACATCAACATTAACACTAAACCGTATCTTTTGTAATTTCTATCTCAATATCACTGTCTCCGTCTACTTTTACGCCATCTAAGCAATCTACTTTTCAAAAATAGATTGTTTATTATTGCTCTAATTGCTAGTAAAAAATTGGAAATATCCTAATTATATTTTCAATTTAAAAACGTAATTATATTGATTGACATTAATACCTTGTGAGTCTACTTAATGTTATTATGAGAGGGATCAAAAATATTCTATCTTTAATAAACTTTATCAGCTATATAATCATCGGAATTTTTTTCATAAGAAACACTAATTCCTTTTGATTCATAGGCTGCATCAGCTGTAGTATCTACGACGATCCAACTGCCATCAATCAAAACTTCATTCCAAGCATGATAATTACTTGTTACTTTGCTATTTCCTTTTACAAGCTTAGTTGGAATATTCACACTTCTAAGCATCGCTGCAGTCAAAGAAGCATAATCGTAGCAAATACCTTTTCCTTCTTCTAAAGTAGCTTCAGCTTCAGGATTGTAACGGTTGCTTATGCTTCTAGCTTTATCATTGTCATATGACACGTTTTCTACAACGTAATCATATATAGCTATAACTTTTTCTTTATCAGCCTCAATATTTTCAGTTAATTGATGAGCTAGTTTTGTTGTAGCGGAATCACTATCCCATTTAACATTTTGAGAACTTGAAAGATATACATTATTATCATTAGCATTAAGAGAAAAACTCTTTGAAGATACAAGCTTGTATTTCTTGCCTTCAACTTTTTGGTATAAACCAACTGTATATTTTCCATTTCCCATTTGCAAGGGAAGATCATCGCTTTGTGAAAAAACGTTATAAGTATACTGCTCTGAACCTTTTTTCACAACTACTTTAAAGTCAGAATAATTGTTAGCTTCAAAATTGATGCTAACTGTGCTACTTTCAGTATTGACCTTTATAATTTCACTATCAGCATAAACTGATCCCGTTACTATTAATAAGAATATTAACGATATTACAAAAGTTAATACTATTTTTTTCAATATGTAATCTCTCCCTTAGCATCTGGCTATCTTCTTTCGAAGACCCTATAGTTTTGCGTCCCTACTTCACAGTAGGTTTGCCTTTGTTTGGGAAAGAAAAGTTAAAAAAACTTTTCTTTCGATAACTGGCTGTCTTATCATCTCTGACTTAGACCCTATAGTTTTGCGTCCCTAGCTTTCACTAGGTTTGCCGTTTCGTGAAAAGTACTTAGATTACATGGTAATCAAAGACTTCTCTGGTAGCTGGCTATCCTAACTTATTTTCATAAGTCTTAGACCCTATAGCTTTGCGTGACATACTTTCGTATGCTTTGCTATTAACAGAATAATTTGCGGTCAACACTGACTGCACTTTGACTACCCTCTCAATTGCATTATAACATATTTTGGGAATAGAAATCATTAAATTTTCCAATATTTTAACAACTTTTGTCTTATTTTACTCATTACACAACTGAGTTATTGGTATTGCAAGTCATCTTATTATCTTATTGCTTGTTTCAGATTGTTTTCTAATATTTCAATCGTGCCGCTATTTCCGTCTACTTTGACCAACTCGCCATCTTCCAACAATTGTGTAGAACCTGCTAATACCACTGCCGGAATACCATACTCTCTAGCCACTATAGATCCGTGAGACATCACACCGCCTGACTCCATTATCAATCCACCGGCTAAAATAAACAGCGGTGTCCATGATGGATTTGTTGAATAGGTAAGAATGATATCTCCTTTTTCTAAGGAAGCAGCATCCGGTTTCATCATTTTCTTTATCCTGCCTATTGTTTCACCTGGCGCAACAGCATATCCTTTTAATCCTTGTTCCGTATTGGACGGTCCATAAACACATTCACCTTTAGACGTCATAATGGGTGGCAGATGATGGACTTGTTTATTCTGTTCATAAGCCAATTTATTATTTTCAATTAAGGTTTCAAGATTATCAGACGGATTCACTATTAACGCTTCATTCATAAATGCTACATCTGACGCTAGAGATATTCTGCCTTCTTTTTTCAGTATTTCCCCTATTATTAATAATTGTTTTCTTAAAAATTCGTTCATCCTCATTAAGTCAAACTTAGGTTGTTCCCTTAAGCCCGCAAGCTTTCTATAGTCATTCAATGCATTAAAAACTTTTTGAGCTGTTTTTTGATTTGCTTTATCGCATATCTGTGAATATATTTTACTTATTTCCAGTTCGGCTTCTACAATTTCATCTTTCATCTGTTTCTCCAAAGCAGCAAGATTTGATGAGTTCATATATCCTTGAATTATTTTAATGACGGTTTCCGGTTCCTCATTCCATCTTGGTGTTCCTATATCCATTTCAACATTGCCTCTATGTCCATAACGTTTCATAAATTCTCTAATATTTGGATGATGGGCATTAAGTTTTTCATTAAGATTTTGTTGAAAAAATTGTGCCAGTTCTAGCATTTCATGCCCCATAATAGTAGTAGGATTGGTTGGCATAGAACGGCGTATTCGTTCAAGGTCGCAATTGATTTGATACTTTTTGATGACTTTTTCAGCTTTTTTTATGGCCATAAAACCATAGGCACAATAGCTGTATTGTATAAAAGAAAACTTCATCATAATGGGTTGTGCCTTTCTGATGGCTTTGATGATTGCTTCAGGTGTATTAGCATTATTAAATAGTCTTTGTATGGTCTCAACCGTTTTATCACCATATTTTTTTGCAATATCGGCTGCCGAATCAGGATATTTTTTTCCTTTTAAAAATCCTTTTACCATTGGCAGATAAATATGCTTAAAAATCCTAAAGGGCAATCTGGCCGGTAAACGAAATTTTACATCTGACTTTTTCAAAGAACTTTCATTTCTTGCCATGACTTCCATTAACCCTTCACCAACAGAGGGGTCTTTCACACTTATCTTGTCTGCTAAAGGCTGCCACCATTTTTTCCGTCCCATAAAAACAGTTAGGTCAATATATAACCTTCCTTCAACGAAACTCAGCCATTTTGGATAGTTACATGGCCTTCCGGTTAAAAGAGAAAATGCTTCACTAAAATAATAGTTCTGGGTTTCCTGTCCTATTGTTGTCATGGGTTCCTTCACCCCTTGTGATACCGTATTAAAGTCCACATAAATATGAACAGGATCATTACAGCTGTCTCTGCTTTCATCCGGAAGAGGCAAAAGAGTCGTAATAGGGCGTGCTTGTAATATATAAAGTTTTCCTTTACTTATGGTCCATTCAATATCCGCCGGCTGATTTAAGCTTTCTTCTATTTTTTCCAGTTGATTAGCCAGATCATTAACGGCTTCATCCCATAAGCACTTTTCTTTTCTTTTTTCATCTGAAACAGGTTGTGTTTTTATACCCTCATTTACAGTAACCACTTGATTGGCTTTGTCTCTAAT
>JAKSCF010000521.1 GCA_022360735.1 Clostridia bacterium | reverse complement strand
ATATTGTGCAATTATGTTTTAAGGATAATATCTTGAAGGTGTTTCACGAGTATCTTTAACTATGGTAAGGGTGCTTGTTTCTTCTAGAATACTACATTAGCTATCATTCATTTAAGCCAAGGGCCAATGCATTGCCAACACTCATTTTAATGTTCTTAACAACTATATGCATTACTATGTCACTAATTCTACGAAACAACTACACTATATATACTATCATGTTTGCCCACAAATGTAAAGAGGTATACGTGTATATTTTATAAGTTTTTACTTTACATTTGCACACTAATATCAAGAGGACGGTTTTCCAAATACCTATGAGGTATAATCTGGGAATTATTAAAAAAGGTTTTCTGATGTTAAATCGGAAAACTATACTCATCAACCTGGGGTAAATATCACCACAGGTCTATAAAAATATACTTCAATATCTTCCGAGTATATGATATAATCTATTGGCAGGAGGCGATTAAATGAAGGACGATACATTTGAGCTACTATCAAAAATGTATGGTGAATTTTCAGAATTCCGGGAGGAAACAAATGAAAGACTTGACGGAATTGAAACCAAGTTTGATAAGCTCCATGGTGATGTACTCCGGGTGGAACAGGATCATGGGAAAAAACTACAAGCTCTCTTTGATGGATACCAACAGACATATGAAAAGATTGAGATTATTGAGGAAAAAATAGACGACCTATCAGATAAAGTTGATAAACACGATATAAATATCCAGGTAATAGAAGGTGGACGTAAATAGCTTGCGTTTTGCTTAAATGCTTTTTGAACAATAAATATCCAATGAATATGTCAGAGGGTATTTTTTTACTTGTCTATATCCAGGGCTTGCTAAAGAGATATAGTGGAGTAGAAGAGGTACTCCAACAAAAAATACCAAAGCCTTAAAGCTTCGGTATTAGTGGCAGGGGAGACAGGGATCGAACCCGCGGCCCACGGTTTTGGAGACCGTTGCTCTACCAGCTGAGCTACTCCCCTACGAGTTATGCTTTAATAGTATACAACAGGCTAAAAGGGATGTCAATGGTCCCGGGCAAATATTTTGCATGATGGCATTCTAGCTGTTATTCAACAGCATTTTTGTATGTGGTTGGCGTAACATGCATGATTCTCTTAAAGGCTCTTCTAAATGTGGTGTCATTAGAATAGCCTGTTTTTGAACTAATTTCCTTTATAGTTAGCTTGCCTTGAAGAATCAGCCCGCAAGCAGCTTTAATTCTTAGATTTTCCAGGTATGAATAAAAGGAATGGGAAAAATTATCTTTAAAAAATTGGTACATAAAGGCTTCGGAGCGATTAAAGTGATTAGCCGCTTCAATGATGGAGAAATTCGGATCACGGTAGTTTTTCTCAATAAACAGTATAATATCATTTCTTAAATCTGTTTTTTTCTTTTCTTTAATTGAACTAATCATATTGCTGTATGCAGTTTTAATCCTTACAATCAGATTAAAAATTTCATCTGTGGAATTTGTATTTTCAAGATTGGCAATTAGATTTTTTAGATTATCATTTTTTAACTTTTGCCTGAACTCTCTCAAAACCGACCCCTTCATTAAATTAACCAATTGGAAGGTTTTTTCAGTTGAAAGACTCCGGCTTTTGAAATTTTCACAAAAAATTTCCTTTAGCTTTGATTTTAAAGCTTCCGTTTCGCCTGATTTTATTAATCCAATTAATTCAAGTTCCAATTCAATGGGATAATAAAAGTTATCCTTGTCTTTTGGTATGTGGCTGTAATATACCATATAGCCTGTTTGGTTGAATTTTATCTGCTCAATAGCTTGCTTGGCCTGATTAAATAATGAATGTATTTCCAGCAAATTATTCGTTTTATTGCTCTGAGAAAAATATATCAATGTATTATATTCGTCCAAAACTTTATCTTTCACGTTTTTTTGAAAAGCTTCCAGTTGAGTTTTGACAGCTTGCGAATAAGGTGAAAAACTAAATATAACGGCAAAAGAATTTTCATTCATGTCATAATAGTATAGCGGTTTAAAATTTGACTGCTGGAAATTGTCTTTTATTATGGCCTTTATTACATTTGCTTCCTTTAACAAATCTTCGGAAACCATACTTTCAAGCCCTTCAATATATATTATTTCCATAACATAATCCGGTGAGCTGTCTATATTTAAAAAGGAAGTATAACTTGAGTATTCCTTTTCAGTTTTAAAAAACCCTTCAATTAGCTGCTTGTAGAAATTAGAGACAATTATTGGAGTTTGATTTTCAACCGTTGTCCTGAGGGCTATGTTTGCGTTGGATAAATTGACAAGTGCATTATCAATCAAATTGTATTCATTTTCTCTTTTTGGATATTGTTTTAAAAGCTTTAATGCTTGAATCTTTAAAATTATTTCTTTTAACGGTTTTGAATTTTTATTTGAAAAGTATATAGAAATAATAAATGTGAGAATTATGAAAATTATTGAAGAATAAATCAATAAAAATTTTAGTGAATCAAATGAGCTTAATAATGCTGTTTTGGGTATTTTTGCATAATAGGTCCAGCCCATACCGGATTCCAAATGACATAATAAATATTCTTTTTCATCCT
>JAKSCF010000735.1 GCA_022360735.1 Clostridia bacterium | reverse complement strand
TTGTCGTATCATCACCTAATTGCTCTGCAGGATATAGCTCAATTTCTACTTTTCCTTCAAACTCCTGCTCAGCATATTCTTTGAATTTTTTTGCATACGTATCAAGCATATCGTCATTTCTTCCACTATGGGCTAACTTCCAAACCATTACTTCTTCAGGGTTTGTTTCTCCAGACTCATCCGGACTTGGTGCCCCACATCCAGTAAAAGCTACTGCCATTACCAGAATTAAACTCATTAGAGATACAACCTTTTTTAGTGATAAAATTTTCATAAAAATCATCTCTCCTCATATAATTTTATTATTTAAATAGTCTATATGCTGTTGATATTTCAGGTACTAACATGATCAGCAAAGAGACTATAAAAAACATAAATAAATATACCGGCAAACCTTTTATTATTTTTAAATAAGGCTTATCAAAGGCTGCACATGCAACAAAAATGTTTGAACCAAAAGGCGGAGTAACAGAACCTATAGCAGCTTGTACTGAAACAATTATGCCAAGGTAAATAGGATCAATTCCTGCTTGCATAGCCACAGGAAAAAAAATCGGTAATAATATAAGCATTGCAACTATTTGGTCGACGAACATACAGCTAACGAAAAAGAATAATGTGACCACTATAATAATTTTAGCAGCGGAAGGATCAACCCCCAAAACAGCTGTTGTAAGCATCTGGGGAATTTGTAAATACGTGATCATCCATGTAAAAGCTTGTCCTGCAGATATCAATATAAACACTGTAGCTGTCATAACACCTGTGGATAAAGCTATGCTGTATAAATCACTTAGTTTGACGGTTTTGTAAACAATCATTTCACATATTATTGCATAGAAAACTGCTACGGCGGCTGCTTCTGTTGGACTAAAGATGCCTGAATATATGCCGCCTACAATTACAATGGGAAATCCTAACGCTAATATGGATTTTTTTGTTATAATAAACTTTTCTTTAATCGTCGTTTTCTTACTTCTTGGAATATTATTTTTTCTGGCATGATAATAATTATAAAATGCAAATATACCAAATACCATTAAGCCAGGTACAATTCCTGCCATAAACAATTCACCTACGGAAGTACCTGTCAAAACACAATACATAATCATATTAATACTCGGTGGTATTAAGGTAGCTATTGTAGCAGAGCTGATGATTAACGCATCTGTATTTTCTACACTGTAACCATTCTCTATCATCTTATCTCTCATAGGCTTCCCAATTGCTACTACTGTGGCGTTTGCAGAACCTGATATTGCTCCAAATATCGTACAAGCTCCGGCAATAGTAATTGCTAGTCCACCATAGATATGTCCACAGTATCCTTTAACTAAATCTACTAATCTGTTAGAGGTATGGCCTTTACTCATAATATCAGCTGCAAATATAAACATAGGAATGGCTAGAAGTACGTATGTAGACACCCCGTTAATGAATTGCTGAACCACAAGTATTAAGTCCAAATTAGGAACATATATGCTCATAATGACTAGTGCACATACCGTCATAGGCATAAACATTGGATAACCCATTAATAAAAAATAGATTAAAATAAATATTATAAGAAAAGACATATTTTTTCCTCCAATCTCAGTTATTCATGCTGCTTAAATCTTCCAATGTATATATCCTTTTCTTTTATATTTAAAATAAAAATGACCAGATATTGAATGGCTGTAAAGAATATACCTAAGCACACCAAGCCTGTTATCAGGTAAACGGGAATCCCTAATGCCGGACTCACCCGCCCTGATGCAATGGTGGAAAGCATATATCTATATGCGATATAGCACAACCAAAATAAAGTTATACTTGTAAAGGAAGAGATTAATAATGCAATAATCTTTTTTACTTTTAGAGAGGAATGGTCGTAAAAAGCCGAAACTTTTACATGCTTGTCTATTCTTGCTACATAACTCATACCCATAAAGGTAACTAAAACGATTAAATATCGTCCTATTTCTTCAGCAAAAATTAAACTGCTGTCGAAGACTAATCTTGCGGTTACATTGCTCACTAATATCAATGACATCCCCATAATACTAAAAGCTAAAATACTCTCTTCCATTTTATAAATAAAAGTATCAATTTTTTTTAAAGCATTCACTTTTTACCTCCATTGAAGTTATTATCATTATTAGTCATTGTTACTGTAATAAACTGAAGCCATATAATCATAGATCAGATTAGCAGCAACATTGGATGTCAACTCCTTATAATCTGTCATTGGATTCACTTCAACGATATCTATGATATCAACATATGGTGCTACTTCCTTAATAAAGGTTGACAGCTGATAGGATGAAATTCCGGCTGGCTCTTGACCTCCTGAGCCTAAAGCAAATGCTGTATCCAAAACATCTATATCAACCGTTAAATATATATGGTCCGTTCCTTTTTTAGCCAATTCCAAAGCCTTTTTTGCTACAGCTTCTACACCTTGGTCAAATACTTCCTTTGGGGGAATGATAGTCATTTTGCTTTCTTTAATGAATTCATAATGCTCCGGGTAATTATATCCTCTGGGACCTATCTCAACGACATTCTCTCCACAAATTCGTTCAAGCTCTATAGCACGTCTTATTTGACTGCTCCCTGAATATTTGCCTTGGACTTCTGAATAGTACTTGATATCTAAGTGTGCATCAAAGTCTATAATGCCAATCTTTCCTGATGTATTTTCATATAACGATAGTATCCCCGGCCATGTTATGGAGTGATCACCTCCTAATAATATAGGCGTATATCCCTGTTGAAAAATTATATTAATGTTATTTTTTATTTCTTCTATTGTTTTCTCATGGCTATATCTACTAATATGATCTGTGTTTCCAAAGTCTTTAAAATCTATTTTTGAAAAATCAATGATTCTATTATTAACGACATCAAATATTTTATTTTCTTCAAACCTTGATTGAATACCGGCTATAGCCTTTCTTATGCTGTCCGGAGCATACCTTGCCCCCGGCCATCCTCTTCCGGCAGAAGTATCGTATGTTATTCCATATAACCCAAATCTGTTTCTTGACAATTTTCTCCATCTCCTTTATAGATATTTCTCCAATAAAGTGCCATAACCCTTAATACTACCTTTATATCCAATTTTCTTTAATGCAGACCATAAAGTTACTTGATTACTTGAAAGTGCAGGTTTTTTTAATTTTTCTTCTAAATATGGAATGGCCTCTATTGTATTGGAATTGGTACAAGTTATAAAAGTACAATCCGACGCCTCAGAGTCCATTTCCATATGAAGCTCTATATATTCCTCAGCTGTAATTTTTGCAATGTCTTGATCTTTCAAACATTCTTTTCCTCTGATGTTTATAACTTTTATTCCGTTTCCTTCTAAAAACATTTTTTCTTTTAGATTTAATTCTTCTAAATATGGAGAAGCTACTGTTATGGTCTTACATTTAAGTTCTTTTAATGCTTCAAGCAAACCACTAGATGTCGTAGTAGAAGGAATACCACCACTTGCTTCTGTAATTTTCTGAGCCAGCATTCTATCCCATTCAATTCCTTTAATAAAGCTTCCTGCAGTACAGCCAAAAGCTATCACATCAACCTCAGCTGACGCCAACTTTGTGGCAGCCTCCTCTACTTGCCCTGACTCCAGCATGTCAATAAGCCCTTGCTCTGTAGAATTGTCATCCTTAAGGGAAATGCGTGCTACATGAAAAGACACTGAATCCGGAAGGGCTATATGCCATTCTCTCTCCATCGTAAGACTTGATGCAATATAAATGGCCCCCACTTTTGCTTCCCAATTTTTAGCTTTTTTTTTCATATCTTATACCTCCTGCTCAACAAATTAATGACATAATTTGTTGACTAAATATTTCTATGCTGTTACATTTTAAATCGCAAAAACTATGCCAATTTTAATGCATTAAACAGAACCAATCTAAGTTAATTCTTTACCTTTTTTGTGTTTTTCATTAACCTCAACTTATAAATCCGTTTCTTTTTTAACATTTTATGTAAAATTGTAAATTATTTTTACGTTTGGGCGGCTTCTATTCTTTGAAATTTTAAAAAATTCAAACTTTTCATACAAATATACAACTTATGTTGATTTTAAATGCTTCCATATAATAATTCCCCATCAACCCTGTTGATTTTCAAGTCAAAAGAATCATAAAATAAATATAGAATGTAAAAATTTTGTACAAAAAGGCTTATTTTTTTACTTTAAAATGATTAATCTTTTAATACAGCAAAAAATTAATGAAAATAATATTGAATATCAATAAACTTCATGAGACTATCACTATAAAAAAACTGGGAACCAAAAGGGGTATCTCAACATCTATTCGTTGCGAGACACCCCAAAAGTATTTTTTTATTTATTTTGCTAATTCAAGTATGCTGGCTAACAATACATCACACCCTAATTTTATATCTTCAAAGGGCGTATTTTCTTCTGGAACATGACTTCTTCCATTGATGCTGGGTACAAAAATCATGCCTGCATCTAAATATTTTCCTAATAAACATGCATCATGCACCGCACCGCTATTCATGCTTTTGTAAGGAATATTTTTTTCTTCGGCCGCCTTTTTTATTGTATTTATGATTTTTTCTCCCAGCTGAATTCCCTTGGATTCAGCGATGATTTCTATTTCGTAATTCAGTCCGTATTCATCTGACATGGTTTTAATGGCTTCATGGAATCTTTTGGTAAAGTATTCTATTTGAGCAAAATCTACATCTCTCACATCAATTGTAAAGCTTGTTGTTTCAGGTATAATATTCGACACATTGGGATAGCATTCAATTTTACCTACCGTTGCAACGGTTGATTGGCTGCATTCTTTTTCTGCAATATGCTTTATGGTTAGTATCATCTGTGATGCCGCTACCAATGCATCTTTTCTGAGGCGCATTGGTGCAGCCCCGGCATGATTCCCAACTCCTTTTAGTACCACTTTAATGGTTCTCATTCCTGCAATTTTTTCTACGATACCGATAGGTATTTTTTCTGTGTCTAAAACTGTGCTTTGCTCGATATGCAATTCAATCATGGCTTTGACCTCTTTTGGATTTAGCAGATGGTTTGGCATATCATCGGGATTAAGTCCAAAGTTTTTTAAGACGTCATACATAGCCAACCCTTTGTGGTTTTTAAGTTTTTTAAAGTCTTCTACCGTATACTCTCCCATTAATGATTTACTGCCCGTCATGGTTGAGCCAAAATTAGACCCTTCTTCTTCAGCAAATAGGATGATTTCTATGGGATGTTTCGTCTGTACATGGTTTTCTTTTATCACTCTTATGACTTCTAATGCAGCAACGGCACCTGTGACACCATCAAATTTGCCTCCGTTTAAGACTGTGTCAATGTGGGAACCACTCATGACCACCTGGTTATGGTCGGTGCCTTGTAGTCTGCCTCTGATATTGCCCACACCGTCAATTAATATATCTAGCTCCAGCTCCTGCATTTGGCTGATGAAGTATTTCCTAACCCCTTCATCGTTTTCACTATATGAAAATCTTGTAACTCCGTTTCCAAGGGTATCACTAAAGCCGGCGATATTTTCTATATCTGTTTTTATACGCATTATATTCGTTTCCATCACACTACTCTTTCCTATTCTCTGTTATCATATTAATTCAAATCAACGTTATAAGACCCACTCCAGATGGAGTTTTTTTAGGGTTTCAAAAGTAGGATTACCTGTGTCTTTATCCCATCCGGCAAGTTCATAGTAATATTGTTTGGCTGCTTCAAATTCTTTTTTATCCACGCAAGCGCCTTTACTGGGTCCATCTGGAAGGGGTTGATGCAGCCTCTTTGGAAGTATATCCTCTTTTTTTGTGAAGCCTTCTCTTGCTGCAAAATATCTCATCATGTTCATTCTGCGTTCACCGATTTCTTTAAGTTCTTCAATGGATGTGTCCCACCCTATTCCGTATTTGCAAAGATCAACCAGCTCATCCGGTCCATACAACTGCCATGCCGGTCCCCATGCAAACTGACACAATGATAAGCTGTCCAACATGGAAAAGAATTTTTGAGACTCATACGCATATTTTGTTTTATTCTTATCCAGTCCTTTGTAGTCATTGACCGGTTCAAAATCTCCTATTTTAGCACTCCATTGCCATTCTTGGCTGTCTAAGGGTGCCATTAAGGCAGTATCATGCTCGGAGGATTGATGATCGGCACCATATGGGTTGAGTGAATAGATTAATGCTAAACTCTGCTTAAATTGCGGCATGTGAGCAGGCAGTTCATTGCCTTTACATGCCATGGCATAATCCTCTGCATGGCTTCCTATTTTTTCTGCTGCTCTTTTGCTGCCTTCTGCTAATAAATCCCCTATTTTTCCTTCTCGACGGGCTATCATAGGGATTAATTCTTTCAATACGCTGCTATTGCCAAATTTCAATTCCAATCCGTCGGTATCTTTTTCACTTATTAATCCTTTTTCATAGCATTCCATGGCAAAAGCAATGGTGGCACCACAGGATATGGTATCCAGTCCATACATGTTACAAAGCTGGTTGGCTAAAGCGATATCTTCCAGATGATCTATCCCGCAATATGAGCCAAAAGTGCCTACCGTTTCATATTCCGGTCCGCCATATTTGGGATCAACCTTTCCTTTCACTTCGACGACGCGTTTACATCGAATGGCACATGCATAGCATGTGTCTCTGTTGATCAATATGGTCTCTTTCATTGTCGTTCCGGTAATTTTTTTTGCTTTGTCTTCTGAGAAGTAACCGGATTGCCAATTGTTTGTAGGTAAAAAACCAATATTGTTATGAGGTTCAAGGAGTCCGTCTGTTCCATTTTCATAAAGACCGGATATGCCTGGGTTGCCTGACATTCTTTCTTTTACGTTTTTTGTAAGCTTCTTAAATCCATCCCTATCCATTGGCTTTATTGCTTTTTGCTTTTTGACCACTAAGGCTTTCAGATTTTTGGAACCCATTACAGCCCCCATACCCAACCTGCCGTTGGCTCTGCTTCTTTCGTTTAATATGCAGGCGTATTTTACTAGATTTTCTCCTCCTGGTCCTATTTGTGCGATCTCAATTTTTGATTCTCCTAATTCTTCTTTAATGACTTCCTCTGCATCTCCGGTTATTTTTCCCCATACCCTTTTAGCGTCTTTGAATTCTACCTTGTGGGCATCGATATATAAATAGACCGGCTTTTCAGCCTTTCCTCGAAATAATATGGCATCATATCCGTTTGCTTTTATATGTGCAGGCATAAATCCTCCTGCTTGACTGTCTCCGGCCGTTCCTGTCAACGGGCTCTTAGACGTTACAACCATTCTGCTTTGTCCGCTAATGGGCAGCCCTGTTAGGGGTGATACTGAAAACACCAATAAATTGTCAGGAGATAAGGCATCTACTTTGGCCTCCATTTCTTTAAGCAATAAATACATGCCCAATGCAGACCCTCCAGGATATTTTTTATATATGCTGCCATCTAGTTTTTTAACCGAATACTTTAAATGCGTTAAATCAATATCCAATATTTTTGCTTCAGGGAAATTTGCCATTTGACTTTCTCCTTACACCATTTATTTGTTTTAAATTCAGCTGTTTAAGCTCTCAGCTAAAATATCATTCAATTTATCTCTAATTGATTTTTCTCGTTTCGCCATACTTTCTTTTTCTTTGTCCGAAAGAGGTCGCACCGGGTTTCCCATATTAAATCTTCTTATATCCAAGGCCTTCTTATACCCCACCGGGAAGGGTATTGCGTTGAGATCTGTTAATAATTCTACTACTTTAAATTCCAATTCTTTTGCCCTATCGTAATGACTCTCTTGCCAAGCTTTATATATTTCAATCATAATTTCCGGAACAATGCCTACTAAAGCGGACATTGTCCCGTTGCCGCCCATCATCAGTGTTGGAAGAATTATTTCTTCCCTGCCCGTCATGACACCCATATGTCCAGCTTT
>JAKSCF010000151.1 GCA_022360735.1 Clostridia bacterium | reverse complement strand
ACAGTCAATAAAACACCCAAAGAGATTATGCATCTATTGAAAGAGATCGCCCATACGGCATTTAATAATGTTTTAGAACAATTTAAAGCGTCAAGCAGAGAATATGAGAAGCTAACAGGTATTCGATATGAGTGTCCGTGGACTTCAAGAGTGTTTACATATCAAGAGCTATACGATTATAATAAGAAAGTAATTGGAAAAGAATTTGTTATGCATATGACCAATTACATGAATGAAAACCAAAATAGATTCAAAGATAAGAGGCTTTTAACCATAGATATCATAAAAGAGGTTGTTAGAGTATGCCCGGATAAGGAACCGAAGACTGTTATTGCTTATGGTCCTCCGTATTATCCTCATCGAAGGAACAATGGGGCTACAGAGAAAGACAGAAATATGCTTGAAGCACTGGATAGAGTCAATCAATATAGTATGGACAAATATAATAAAGAATGGAAGATAAAAAAATATTATGGTATCTCTGATTTGTGTTTTACAGGAATAGATGAATATGAAGAGGTTATAAACAGCTTAAAACCGAATATGCCAATATTAGAGAACGGATACTCAATACCTTTTGAAGATATTAAAAAGCTAAGTCTTCCGGTTGTTAATATTGGACCGGTTTCGAAAGATCCCCATAAATTTACTGAGAGAATTCATATCAAATCATCATTTGAAATGATACCTGATATATTTAAATATGCAGTTTTAGAACTTTTAAAGTAATGTTTTAATGTAAAGGAGGACGATGAAATGGATTTAATTATTATGAACGGAAAAATAATAACCATGAATCCAAAACATCCCAAAGCTGAAGCGGTTGCCATTAAAGATGGTAAATTTGAAAAAGTTGGATCCAATGAAGAAGTACTAAAGCTTAAAACAGAATTGACCGAAATGGTTGATATTAAGGGTAAAGTGCTGGTGCCGGGTTTTAATGATAGCCACGTACATTTTCTCGATTTTGGCTACAGTTTATCAAAGGCTGATTTGAATGGATCAAAGAGCATCGATGAAATGATCCAAAGAACAAAAGCGTTCTTTCAAGATAAAGTAATAAGAGAAAATGATTGGCTTAAAGGAAGAGGATGGAATCAAGATATTTTCAGAGAAAAAAGATTTCCCAATCGATATGATCTGGATAAAATTTCCACAGAAAGACCGATCTATTTGACCAGAGTTTGTGGACACGTTGCGGTGGTTAATAGTAAAGCACTGGAAATCATGGGTGTTACCAAAGACAGTGAGCAAGTTGAAGGTGGCTATTTTGAATTAGATGAAAACGGTGAACCAACAGGTATATTTTGCGAAAATGCTCTGGAATTAATCTATGATAATATCCCGGCTCTAAAAACAGAGGATTTAAAAAAGATGCTCATATGTGCAACAGAAGCATATGCCGCTGAAGGTATAACTTCGGTTCAGACCGACGATTTAATGACATTACCGGGAATGGATTACGAAGATATTATTAGAATCTATAAAGAGCTTGCATCAGAGGGTAAATTAAAAACCAGAGTTTATCAACAATGTAGATTTAGTACGATTGATGAATATAGAGGCTTTCTATCAAAAGGTTATAGGACAGGGGTTGGTGATGATTACTTTAAAATTGGACCTTTAAAGATTGTAGGGGACGGTTCATTAGGAGGCAGGACTGCGTTTATGACAGAACCCTATGCTGATGACCCAACTACAATCGGCATTCCATGTCTTACTCAGGAGGAAATGGACGAATGGGTTCATACGGCACATAAGGAAAATATGACGATAGCTGTCCACAGTATTGGAGATGCAGCTATGTATCGGGTGCTAGAGAGTATTGAAAAAGTACAAAAGGCAATGCCAAAAGAAGATATGAGACATTCCATTATTCACTGCCAAATTACAGACCTTGAAATAATAAGAAAGTTTAGCCGGCTTGGTGTTATAGCACATGTTCAGCCTGTATTTTTAAACTATGACCTTCATATCGTCGAAGATCGAATAGGCAAGGAAAGAGCAAAATATACCTATAACTTTAAAAGAATGCTTGATGAAGGGGTACATGTGGCCGGCGGGTCTGATTTTCCATATTGTGAATTTTATCAAGGCGTTTATAATTTATATACAGTAATTAATAGGCGGGATATCAATGGATACCCTGAGGGTGGATGGCTGCCGGACCAGAAGTTATCAGTTGATGAAGCCTTAGCTATTTTTACTATTGGCGGCGCATATGCATCTTACGAAGAGAACATTAAAGGCACAATTGAAGAAGGGCGGTTAGCAGATTGTTTTGTTATGTCCCATAACATCTATGATATCAATCCTTTAGAGATTAAAGATATAAGTATAGAGATGACATTTGTAGGAGGCAAATTAGTTTATAAAAATGAAAAAGAGCTGCTTTAAGGATAGAAAGAAGCTGATTTCCATAAAATATATACCATAACCTTTGCATAAAAAAACCATATATGGCATTATTAAAATTATTAGTAGTATTTTTAATTAGGAGGAAAAAATAATGATTAGAGACAAGTTTGATATCGAAGAAAAGGCTGCCATTACTGTAGCAGAGCTTATGGCTGCAGCAGCACGTACAGCCCCAAAAGGAAAAGGGACTGATAATCTTGAAATCCTTGTTGTAACAGGTGAAGAGAAGGATCTATTATCAGATGAAATGAAAAAAATTGCTAAGCAAGAAGGTGTTAATTTTTTTGAAAGAGATGGTTATTGCATAGATCATTCAATAGTCGTATTGCTTGTTGGAACGAAAATAAGCCCCGTAGGATGTCCAAACTGTGGATTCTGCGGTTATAAAGATTGCGAAGAGAACAGAAAAAATAATGGCATATGTGCCTTTAATACCGGAGATCTGGGTATCGCAATTGGTTCTGCGGTTGCAGTGGCAGCAGATCATAGATGTGATAACAGAGTGATGTTTTCAGCAGGCAAGGCAGCACTCAGTCTAAAATATTTCAGTGAAGATATAAAAATTGCTTATGGAATACCTCTTTCTATTTCCGGTAAGAGTCCATTTTTTGATAGATAAATGATATGGTCCACGAAAAGCTGTCACTTAACCAATGCTGGCAGCTCTTTTTTTCTGATAAAAACAACTTTTAAATTTAACCATACCCAATTTTTTTGCTTTTGTATGGAAATCTCCCTTATTTTATTATATTATGAATGAGGCATTAGGAATAAAAATATAAATTTGAAATTTACAATCGTTAAACTTACAATTACGCTATAAAAGTATTTTGAAGGTTGTTTTTTTGCCTAACAATTAGTAAAAATTGACACTTAAACTGTTTATTTGGTAAAACAATTCAAAATATGATAGAATATATACATAATTTTGGTAAAATATGATGAAGAATTTAGTCAGATTTTACATAATAAGAGAGAAGGATATTATGCATAAAAAAAATGTAAAAACATCAGGGGTTGTAATAATAGCTAGTTTTTTGGTAACATTATTTTTATTCTTATGTATGATACTTAAAAACAGTCATTTAGAAGTAGATAAGGGTGATTTTCTTTTAGAAGGAATATGTACTGTATTTGCTATT
>JAKSCF010000153.1 GCA_022360735.1 Clostridia bacterium | reverse complement strand
TTGTTGGGTGGACGCTTAAGTATTTTATTGCTTCTATAAGTGGTTCACTGCTTAATGTTAATGCAGGCGAATATTTTGGTTCCTTTGCAGGCACAATAAATGCATCGCCATGGCATATTGCAGCGGTTATTTTGACTTTAGCAATATTAGTCAGAGGGGTATCTCAAGGAATAGAAAAGGTCAATAAGATCATAATGCCTGCTTTCTTTGTTTTATTCATTATTTTGATGATTCGATCTTTGACATTAGAGGGAGCTAACGCAGGTATAGAATATCTATTAGTTCCAGATTGGTCATATTTGGCTAAGCCTATAACTTGGGTAATGGCATTGGGGCAAGCATTCTTTACCGTATCATTAGGCGGTTCGGGTATGGTTGCATATGGAAGCTATATAAAAGATGATGTAGATATCCCTTCATCTGCAGTAAATACAGCAGTATTTGATACCCTAGGTGCTATGATTGCCGCCTTTACTATTATTCCGGCAGTATTTGCTTTTGGGCTGGATCCAACTGCGGGACCACCTTTATTGTTTATATCGCTGCCAATGGTATTTCAGCAAATGGCTTTTGGACATTTATTTGCAATTGTATTCTTTATAGCCATTATTTTTGCAGCAGTGTCTTCCTTATTGAATTTAGTGGAAATACCTACAGAAGCAATCATCCATAGATTTAATATTTCGAGGAAAAAAGCCAGTATTATAATGGGTATCATTATGCTGGTTGTAGGAACGCCTATTGTATTAGATGTTGATTTGCTAGGCAAGTGGATGGATTTTGTATCCATTTATATCTTACCGTTGGGAGCAGTGATTACAGCCATTGCATTCTTCTGGATTTATGGAATGGACCGTGCACGTGAACAAATTAATTTGGGTGCAAAAAAACCGGTTGGAAAATGGTTCAACTTTGTAGGAAAGTATGTGTTTGTTTTTGTTGCCGTTGCAGTGTTCATTTTAGGAATTGTATACGGTGGTATTGGTTGATAAAAGGTGTTTTAAGAAACGACACTTTTCTTGAAAACAGTTACAAAAATATGGTATGATATGTCCAAAAGCAGTTGGGGTGAAGCAATGGATCGAACTATGGAAAGAAAACACTTGATAAATATGTATATGGATTTTGCCGATTTCTTATCGGAGGTCTATGGGGAGAGCTGTGAAATAGTGCTTCATGAAATTACAGAGGAAGGTTCATCTATTGTAGCCATAAAGAATGGACATATCAGTAATAGAACCGTTGGAGCAGAAAAAGATGATATTTTTATAAGAAAGATTGGAACTTTCAAAGGCGGTAAATATGCAACCAATATGTATCACAAGACTGCCCAAGGCGGAGACATGAAATCCAGCAGCTTTTTTATTAAGGATTCCGCAGGAGAATTAATCGGCATATTATGTGTAAATGTTGAATTGACATCTATGATTGCACTCAACAAATTGACTGAAAAGTTCTTATCAGGTTTTTTAAACTGCTCGCTGGAAGATATTTATAAGGTTGATGAAGAAGAAGAAACCATAGAAGAATACACTTACAGGACCATTAAAAAAATAATCAACCTGTCAGAAATTCCGGTAGAAAGAATGAATATGGAAGAGAAAATTGACATTTTAAGGCTTTTAAAAGACAAAGGCGTATTTAGAATAAAAGGTGTTGTGAGAGAAGTTGCAAAGCATTTGGATGTATCAGAAACCAGTATATATCGATATTTGCGAGAAATAGAATAATAATTAATAAAAGTAAGGCAATAATCAAGCTTAAAGCTTGGCTATTGCCTTTTTTGGCTGATAGGAAGCTTTACTATTATATGAAGTTTTAAAAGCTTTGCAGCCGAATATTAAATATATTTCCACATTATCATAATAAAAACGAAAAGAACAAGTAAAAAGTTTGAGGCTCCAAAGGATATATGGATATGTCTGATTTTTTTAATGATCCAAAAATCTTTTGAAATAATAAGCAAATATATAAAATATGCAATAATCAAAGTAACAAAATAGTTTGCCCATATAGAAAGATTAGAAAATCTTATAAATTCAAGATCTATATAGAATAGCGTCTTAGCTATGGGAACAAAAAATATACCAATGGAAAGACATGCCAGCCCCAATAAAAGCATCGCAATAATTTCGCTATAAGCATCATACTTATTTACTTTCGACTTTCCAAAGAATATTTGAGAAAACTTCACAAATGAAACAGAAGTTCCAAGATTCAGAATATAAAACATATAGGTTTTAAATAAGGATTCGCTTAATCCGTATTTGATGATTGTCTTACTGATAAAACCGTTTAAAAAGGGCGCACCGGTTATGGCCAGCATTCCTGTAATCATGAGTATAGATGTAAAGGGCAGGCGTTTAAAAACGCCTCTTAATTCTGATATTCTTCTCGCTCCGTAGGTATTTATGATAATACCGGCACCCATAAATAATAATGCCTTGAAGAGAGCGTGATTTAAAATATGAAAGACGCCACCATAAAAAGTTTTTCCATAAAAGCTGCTCAGTCCCATTAAAATGATGCCTATCTGTGATATGGTATGGAAGGCTAATATTTGCTTAATATCTTTTTGACTAACAGCGAAGACTATTCCCGATAGGGCAGTGAAAAAGCCCAGTAAAAAGAAAAATTCCTTAAATTCGTCAATACCATACATCGCATTTAATCTAATAAAGGCATAAAGACCGCTTTTTACAAGGAGCCCCGAAAGGAGAGCCGATATGGAAGAAGGTGCTGCGCTATGGGCTTTTGGAAGCCAGTTATACAGAGGAAAAAAAGCAGATTTTACACCTATTGCAGCCATTATAAAAATATAAGACAGTCTAACTGAATCCATATTTCTCAGTGGCATGATTCTTTCAGAAATGATATCCATATTTAAGGTTCCGCTAAGATTGTATACAAATATTAAGCCTATTAGGTATAAAATCATACCTACACTGTTGAATAAAAGGTAGTAAAGTCCTGCTCTGACAGAATGGCCATCTTTTTTGTACAATATGAGTATGGATGATAGTACGGTGGTTATTTCTATAAAAACAAATAAATTAAAGAGATCATTGGTTTGTAGAAGACCTAAAAAAGTGCCCTCCAAAAATATAAGAAAAAATAGAAATTTATAATCCTGTTTTCTTTTATTCCAGCAAAAAATAATAACAATCCACCACATGAATATGGTTAAAAGGACAAATGCCAAGGATAGGTAGTCGTTTTTAAGAGCGATTCCTATTTCCTTAGACCAGCCTCCAAGCACTAGAGTTTTTACTGTGTTCTCATCAAAAGTACTATAATATAGGAGACATAAAATAGTTACTATACTTTGAGATACAAATATCAAGTAGTTGATGTATTTATTGTTTAAAATATAAATAATTATAGACGTTAATATAGGTATGAAGATAATATATATTGGTATAATATCCATACTAACCTTCCCTTTCAATGAGTTCTTTCCAATCTAAAGTACCATAATAATGAAATACCTTTATGCAAAGCATTAAGGATAGGGCCGTAATAGCGGCTCCTATTACGATAGTAGTTATGATCAAAGCTTGAGGCAGCGGGTCTGTAGTATTTTCTATATTTTTTGTAATGATAGGTATACCGGTACCGGTGTAGTTTGCAATATTTAAGAATAAGAGTATTACTGCTGTTTGAACAATATTAAGACATACTATGGATTTTATTAAGTTTGTACTGGTGCATAAACCATATATGCCAATTAAAACTACAATAAATGATAATATAGGATTCATAATTGTGACCTTCCTTCATCAATAAAAGTAGAAAATATACCTACTAATCCTAAGGCAACCTTGATACCAATGAATAAGTTTAATAATACTAAAAAAATGGATTTTAAGTTGATACTGTCAGAAACTATAAAATTTGAGAAAAGGTCTCCCTTTGTTAAAAGGCTTATGGATGAAACCATTAATAGCCCAATAAAAGAAATCTTTTCTAATTTAACTAAGAAATTAAATTTAGTAATTTTCTCAGGGTCTATGAAGAATGTAATGAGTATTGCGGTGGCTAGAATGGCACCGCCTTGAAATCCACCACCTGGAGATTTGTGACCGTTTATAATAACATAGAAACCGAATAGAAGCATAAAGGGATATAATATTCTACATGCACAAATAAGAATGGGTGAATTTTTCATATATATCATCTCGATGATCTGAGTTTTAGAGTACTTCATCCTCCTTCTTTGCATAAATATAATACCGGATACTGCTATGAGAAGGATACCGGCTTCAAATAATGAATCAAAAAGCCTGTAATCTAAATAAATGCCGGTAACAATATTCTTTGAACCTGTTTCTTTAAGGGTATTTGAAACGTAATAATCCTTACTTGAAGTGTTTAAATGTTCTATACAATCATCTACAGAATAATTGAACGATAACAATATCAATAATAACATACCTATTAAAATTACATTTTTAATCATTGGTTTCACCCTCATTTATTTTTACTATTTCTATCAAAGGTTCTTGCGTTGCTAATTGTTCAAGCTTATGCATAAGTATGCTGCTTTCCTTTCCCTTTAAGATATATTTTCTCGCATCAGTAGATTTTTCAACAATCAAGTCCACATTTCTACTTTTGAAGATGCCCACTATACTTCCAAGCTTATTATTGTGTATTTTTAATTTTAAGTCATAATGCTTAGCAAAATCATTTAATAACTGATACACTTTACCAGCTTCTGCAAAACCATTGTTTAATAAGTCATCCTCTGTATGATTAATAACAATAAAATCCTTTTGTTTGGATATAGAAATAATGAATATTAATGGAATGATAGCACTTCCTATGGCAATTTCGGCTAAAGCAACATCCGGTGCATAGTTAAAGAAATATAAACTAGCTGTTATAAGAGAAAAAACTGCAAAAAATATTATGATTCTAAGGTTGTCCTTGGTTTTAATAATTATAAAAGCAATGATGATCATCAATATTTGAAATAAAATACCTATGGCAGCCATTACTTTTCCACCTCTTTTTTTACGGGTATGCCGTTTAAATAGGCTGATCGAGCTATTATGTGATTACTTATTGGATTTGTAATCAAAATAAATACAAGGATTAGAAATAATCTTATTGAAATTGGCGTAAAACCGGATTTAAAAATTAGAGCAAAGAGGATGGTTATGGAAGCTACCGTGTCTATCTTACTGCTTGTTAGAAGGCGTGAATACATATTGGATAACCTAAAGATGCCGATTATGCCAAAAGCTATGTATATCCATGATAGTATTAATAATATTTTATACATCATTTTTGTCTACCGCCTCTCATTACCAGTCGTGAAATAAGCGTTAATGATAAAAATCCGATAATACCATATGAAAAAGCTATGTCTAACATGAGGACATTTTGTTTATATACCCCATATACAGACAATAACAATATGGTTTTAGCAGAAATTAAGTTCAGGGCCAAAAGTCTTTCCCAGATGGAAGGGCCTATAACCATCCTGACTAAGCTGAAAAAAATGGCCACTATTAATAAAATCATAGTGATAAATAGAAACACCGTATCATCCTTTCTCAATAAAAAAGCTCTGGAATTTTTCCTTAATTTCAGCATCTACTAAGTTCATACAATCATTAGGATCCTTTAAAGTCAGTATCATGAGTTTATTATACTGTACATCTATGGTTAAGGTGCCCGGTGTCAGGGTTATTGAATTGGATATTATAGAAATAATCAATGGATCGGTTACGTCCAGCTTAATCTCCACAACAAATGGCTCGCAATCTTTTTTTATGATTCTAACAATGTATGAAAAAGATGATTTATATATTTCAAGGAAGAGATTACCCAAATACTTAATCATCGTTGGGATGCCTATTTTTTTAAATAGATAACCCTCATTACCGTATAGAACCCCTTTTGAAGAAAAGGTCACTAAAAAACAAATAATGAAACCAAAAGCTACATTGAATACTGAAAAATTAAAGGTAAAAAACAGCCAAAAGCTTAATAGAATTATAAACAGCTTATAGGGGATAAAAACTTTTTTCATTAAAAATCACCTACGCTTTTATTTTTATCAATTTTGTATACACATATGTCTACCAGTGGGAATGTTCTTTTCTGCTTCAGGCGAAGCAGAGTATTGAGTTGAAATCTCAATGTTTGGCAGCTGCCAAACGTGTTTATTGATACTGTGTTATTTTTTTGTTAAAGACATTATAACATCTTTTAAGGATTTGTGAAAATTAATATTGCAAAAATATTTTTTGTGTCTTTTTTTATATTAGGGAATAGTATTTCTAGAAAACCATTCCTGTGCTGTTTTCAAGTACTTTAATGATGGGTATTGCTTTATTATATACTAAATATTTACAGCATATGGTATAATAATGGCTAATTAATAATTCGGATGTTTTGCGGGGAGCAAAGAGGGAAAGAGGGATAAGATGAAAACATTAGAACATCTTAAAAAAAACATGGAACAAGAGGGGTATAAATTTCGTGTTTTTAACATCCATCATATCACAGAAGTCAAAGAAGAAATTGAGAATTTAAACAAGAATGATATTGTTGATAAATCTGTTTACCAAGAATACTTAATGAACTTTGAATATGATTTAGATCATCATTATAAAGATGCTGAATCAATTATTATGATTGCTATGCCTCATTATCCAAGCAAGATGAAGTTTGTTTACGAGCATAAAGAGATGACAGTTGTATTGCCGCCTCAGTATGCATATCCTGTATTAGAAGAAAAAGTATTTAACTTAGTTAATGAGACTTTGGTTGAAAGTAACTATTACATTAAACCTGTAAATTTACCATTAAAATACCTTGCGGCTATGAGTGGGTTATGTAAATTAGGACGAAATAACCTTTGCTATTCTGATAATGCCGGAAGCTTTATTAGGTTGACAGGGTTTGTTACGAACCTTGAAACAGATAAAGATCAATGGCCGGGTATATCTATATTGAATACCTGTAAGAAATGTTCTTTATGTCTTAACCATTGTCCAACAGGAGCAATTGATAAAATGAAATCTTTAATTCATGCTCAAAATTGTCTGACACACTTTAACGAGAATACAAGTGAGATACCTCAATGGGTAGAAGGAAAGTGGCATAATGCAATTGTTGGCTGTATGAAATGTCAAGAGGTCTGTCCCCATAATAAAAAATACTTAGAGCTAATAGATTACAATATTGAATTTGATGAAGCCGAAACCGAAAAAGTACTTCAAAAAGTGGATTACTCAAGCCTTGACATGAAAACTCAGAAAAAAATTCATCAATTAGGTCTTATTGAGTATTATGACGTGTTGCCAAGAAATTTAACATTACTGGTAGAAAATAGGTAAATAAATGATACGATTGGTCTATAAACATATTGGGATAATGAAGATAATATGGTATAATATTCTAAAACGTTTGAAAGAGGAGTGCTTGATGAATAGACCAATGGAGATAGAAATGCCAATAACAATCAATGGCTATGATGTTGATGTGATGGGGATTGTTAACAATATTGTATATATAAGATGGTTTGAAGACTTAAGATTACAGTTTTTAGCCAAATATTATCCTTACGATGAAATTGTACGTTCAGGTAGATCGCCTATGCTTATGAAGACCGAAGCAGAATACAAACTGCCTTTAACCATCTACGACAAACCTATTGGACGATGTTGGATTTCTAATATGGGACGGTTAAAATGGGAAATGGGTTACGAAATTGTATCAGGAGAGAATATTCACTGTAGAGGAAAACAATTGGGGTGTTTTTATGACATGAATGCTAAGAAAGTAGCGAGACTGCCGGATAAGATAACGGGTCCATATAATGAATTCAATGAAGCTAAAGATATTATGATATAGGTTGCTGAAAATTGAATACAGGCGTATAAGTATTTGTTTTGGCATTAATTTGGAGAAAATTAACACAAGAAACAAATACTCATACACCTGTATTCAATTGCCAAGTATTATTTCGATATAACAATTAGAAAAACTATGAGGTGAAATATGGGTAAAAAGCTGGATTTACATATTCATTCAAATT
>JAKSCF010000154.1 GCA_022360735.1 Clostridia bacterium | reverse complement strand
TATTTCTGACAGTGGGTTTCCCTAGGATATCTGATATAATCTGCATAAACAGATTGCTGTTTGCCCCGCCTCCTGTTACGATTACTTTATTAAGATTTATGTCCAATTCATCAAGCATTTTTGTCATATTTGATACGATATTAAATGACAGCCCCTCGATAATAGAGCGATACAGGTGTTCTCTCTTATGCCGTCCTTCAAATCCTGTAATAATGCCTCTGCCATAAGGATTTTTCAATACAAGCCAATTAGGCACTGTAATCAGTCCGTAACACCCGGCAGGCACATTCTCTGCCTCTTTATTTAATAACTCTTCAGCAGAAATACCAAGTTCTTTTGCTCTTAATGCCACCTCATCGCCTAATAAATCTCTAAGCCAGCTCACTGTATTCATACCGTTTGGAACACCATATGATTCATATAAAAAAGTTTTAGGTATACAAGCCATATTTGTCCAATAATGCGTAGAATTTTTAATAAATTCTTTCCCAGAGACCATGGACGTGACATAGGTGCCTAACGATATTAATCCTATATTCTCACCTGCCAGCCCTGCACTTAATGCCTCTACAGCTTTGTCACTTGCAGTCGCAATGACAGGTATTCCTTCTGGTACACCGGTTTCTTGTGCAGCTTCCTGAGTTACATATCCTAAAATACCGCCTGGTTCAATAACCTCAAATAACATTTCTCGCTTTACATTAAACCGTTCAAACTCATCCTGATCCTCTATCCAATTTGACTGAACATAGTCCATAGGCCACGGCCCATAATGATTTGCGGCAGTATCTTTACGTTCTCCGGTAAATCTTAAAGTCGTGTAACCACTACTTGTTGTTACATACTTTACATTGGGATCCGTATGCTCATATGGACTCCTCAACCTCTTATCCATCCAGCTTTGAATTGGAGATGCCAAACTCCCGTCCTCTTTCAGCAATGCTCTGCAACTTCTAACAGTACATAACCCAATGCCAATAATGTCCTGTGGATCATATGGAAATAATCGCATCACCTCTTGACTAGCTTCTACAATAGAATCCCAAAGATCATCATCAGGATGTAAAGCAACATGTACTTTTGGCCTTGATAAAGGCCTTAATTGCAATGATGATTGACAGACTGAATTTCCTTTTAAATCATAAATAGAAATCTTTATACTCTGGGTACCCCCGTCAATGGCTATAATATACTTGTTACTCATCATATCCTCCTACTTCAATCACCTAATAATTATTAGTATCATTTTCTCCGTACCAGCTTTAAGCTCTGTGTCAACTTGGGAATGACATCAAAAACATCTCCAACAATGCCATAGTCAGCCATATCAAAAATGGGCGCATTTGGATTACTATTGATCGCTATAATATTTTTAGCGTTTTTTATACCTTCCATATGCTGCACCGAACCAGAAATCCCACATGCTATGTATATATCCGGAGCCACTGATTGTCCGGTTTGCCCGATTTGATATATCTGATCGATCCATCCCCTTTCAACAGCCATGCGTGAAGCCCCCACGATACCGCCTATGGCTTCTGCCAATGATCTCAGTATATCAAACCCTTCGGTTCCACCTAATCCGCTCCCTCCCGCAACAATGCACCTCTGTGTTGTCATATCCGAAGCAGTATTTCTTTCATACTGGTAATTCATAATACTTGTATTTGAACTTTTATAATCAAGGTCAGGGATGAAGATATCTATAGTGCCTGACGCATTATATTTACCATAGTTTTTTTTCATGACACCCCTTCTCACAGTTGCCATTTGCGGCCTTGTTTCAGGAGTTATAATGGTAGCCATAACTTCTCCGCCATATGCAGGTCTAGTCTGTACCAATAGACCATTGTCTACATCAATATTCAATTGTGTACAATCAGCCGTCAATCCTGCATTCATTCTGGCAGCTAAACGAGGAGCTAAATCTCTCCCTATATCTGTTGCGCCTATTAAAAAAATACCCGGTTTTTCTTTCAAACAAACTTGAGCAATTGCAGATGTAAAAGATTCTTCCAGATATATTTTTAGTTTTGGATGTTTGATATAAATAACTCTATCCGCTCCATACATAATCAGGTTTTGAGTTAAATTTTTGATATTATCCCCTGTCAATATTGCTATTAAATCAGTTCCCAATTTATCAGCAATTTCTCTTCCTTTCCCAAGCAATTCCAAGGTCACATTATCAATGATGCCTTGATGTTGCTCGGCAAATATCCAGACATTTTCTACACTTTTTCTAAAACCAATATTTATGCACATCTCCTTATTCCCTCTAATTTTCCTAGGGAAAATTGCAATTTGTAAATGTTGCAATTTTCAAACTATTCCACTTAATCTTCTCCCCTTTTTTTTATATCGTTTTCATAAAAACTCCTGTACTGACTGTTAATTTATAAGGAAATCTTATCACACGCTATACAGAAACAAAATATAGTATTACGCTTTTTATTTGTATTATTCTGCTACTCATGTTGGGTTATAGTAAAAGAAAATCAAAGAAGGTGGAAGGTCCTATCATCTTAATACTTGTAATTTAATTGAAAAACACTTGTGAAAGGAGATTTTACAAGTGTTTTTCAATATCATATTCATAATTTTGTAATTTGCCTACTATATAAGTTTCATCAATCACATTTCCATCTAAGTTAATATCTTCCAGCTTCTAGCATGCATTCGTCTTTTCCAAAAATCATGATAATGTCCCTTTGCTTTTATTAGCTCCGCGTGGGTCCCTTTTTGAATGATTTTACCATCATCCATCACTAATATTTGATGGGCACTCTTAATGGTTGATAGCCTATGTGCTATAACAACAAGGGTTTTATTTTTTACGAGTTCATTGATTGCCATTTGGATATGCTTTTCATTGTCGGGATCTATACTTGCTGTTGCTTCATCAAGGAGTATAATAGGTGCATCCTTTAGAATAGCTCTTGCAATAGAAATTCGTTGCTTTTCACCACCAGATAGTGTACAACCACCTTCCCCTACTATTGTGTCGTAGCCATTCTCAAGTTTTGTGATAAACTCATGACATCTTGCCTTTTTGCAAGCCTCTATTATTTCTTCTCTTGTCGCGTCTGCTTTCCCAAATTTAATGTTGTTGTAAATGGTGTCATTAAATAAATAAACCTTTTGAAATACCATACTTATATGTTTTAGTAAGCTGTCACAGGTCATTTCTTTGACGTTAACACCACCAACCAAAACCTCTCCATTTTGTACGTCCCAAAACCTTGCAATTAAATTAGCTATTGTGGTCTTTCCGCACCCTGATGCCCCGACAAGAGCAATCATACTTTTTTCAGGTATTTTAAGACTAACGTTCTTAAGCGTTGTTTTTTCTTCATAAGCAAAAGTTACATCTTTAAATTCTATATCATAATTATCAAGTTTAATATCTTTCCCTTGCTCATCAATGATCTGTGTATTCTTAATCTCCTCATATCGATCAAGACCGGCTTTCATAATACGAATCATGGCACTCGTTCCCCCTAGTTCTTTAAAAGGAAGATAAAATTCAAATATAAATATCAATATCATTAACATAAATGGTAGATCCAAAGTTTTATTAAAAGCAAAATATGCTGCTGATAGGACTGTCATGCCTATTCCAAATGTAAAACAATTGTCAAAAGCTAAAAGAGGCGGAATAAATTTCTTTTCAAAATGGATGGATACATCTCTGTATTTTTCAAATTCATTATTTACCTTTTTAGCCTTATCACCCGCTATATTGAAGGATTTAATAACTGAAATACCTTTTACATATTCTATAACCCCGCTAATTAGCTCAGATTGTGTTTTTTGTTTAACGCCAGAATAATGTGTCACTACATTTTGAATTTTATTAAGAACCACCATAGCTAAAGCTATCGTAATAATAGAAATAACCCCTATTCTGTAATCTAAAACCGTTAACATTATTAATCCAATTATTGTATTTAAATAACCTGTAATTATTGTTGAAAGGGTTTTCATAGATTGTTCTTCTATAAACACTAAGTCTGATGTAATGACTGCTGTAACATTACCTATGTTGCCATCTGTAAAATATCCCATTGGAAATCTTTTTAATCTCCCTCCAATCTCAATCCTTTCTCTTGTAAAAATTTCAAACCCTGTACCCATTTGGAATTTATCCGTTAAACGTTTTGCTACAATTCTGAGAATAACACTTATCACTAATACACTACCGATTAACCCTGCATCTTGAATACAAATACTACCTAGTACTATTTTTATAATGATATATAAGACTGCTATAATAGGAATTTTAGCAAATATTGTTTCAAAAACACTAATAGCAAAAGCTATTTTTAATTTAACAGCATATTCACCGGCAAAATTTAAAAGCCTTTTAATTATGCTAAACATGTTGCGCCCCCTTTACATTAATATCCCAGTTGGTTGATTCTATATGAGCCTCCCATAATGATTGATATATTTTAGACTTTGATAATAATTCGTCATGGCTTCCTTGCATTATTAAGCTGCCTTTATCCATTAAAATAATATTGTCAGCTTCTACGATGGTTGATAGTCTATGTGCTATCACTATAAGCGTTTTACCTATTATGAGTTGATTCAATGCTTGTTGTATTTTATCTTCATTTTCTGAGTCTGTAAAAGCAGTCGCTTCATCTAAAATAATAATTGGAGCATTTTTCAATATGGCTCTAGCTATTGTAATCCTTTGTTTTTGTCCGCCTGAAAGTTTATCCCCAGCATCACCTGCAATTGTTTCATAACCATTTTCCATATCCATAATAAAATCATGACACATGGCAAGTTTTGCTGCTGATATGACCTCTTTATCAGAAGCATTCAACCTACCTATACGAATATTATCCATGACAGAAGTATTAAAGAGAAAGGCATCTTGAGAGACATAACTTGTCAAGTTCATCAGCCTTTCAAATGACATATTGTTAATATTGACACTGCCTATTGTAATCTCTCCATCTTTAACATCCCAAAAATGAACCAATAATTTTGCTAATGTACTTTTCCCACTCCCTGATTCACCAACAATTGCAGTGACTGAATTTTGTTTAGCATAAAATGAAACATTTTTAATAACATCTTTATTATCATAAGCAAATGTTACGTTTTTATATTCTACATTATAGTTTTCAGGATCTTGGCCTTTATCGATTAAACTTAGCTCTTTTCCCTGGAAAGTTTTTTCAAGCTGCTCTATTTTATGTATGAGCTGCGGTAAGATTGGAAAAAAATTAATAAATTTCACCAAAAATGTTCCCAGACTTATAGCCAATAACAATGCTAAGACAAATGTTGAAAGTGCTAAAGTCCCATTAACATAAAAAACCGTTCCTATAGGTAATAACAAAATAATTGTGCAAGGAAGAACTGCTGCGCATACTGCCATATATGTCCATGATTCTTCAAACCAATCTAACGTATATTTCCTGTAATTTTCTACAGATGATACATATTTCCCATAAGAATTAGTTGTTTTATTAAAAATTTTAATGACCTCCATGCCCGATATATATTCCACTATTGTAGCATTCATCTTTTGAACAGCTTGATAATACGGCCCCATTTTTTTTATTGACATTTTCATCAAAAGTATCATAGATAAAGCCCCTATTGGTATTGGACCCGTTGAGAGAAGTGCCAGTCTCCAATCTAGTATTAATAAAGCTATAAATACTACAATGGGGGCGATGGTATAGGGTATCCCTTCGGGTAACATATGAGCAATAAATGCTTCTATGTTTTCTATATCATCCACAAAGTTTTTCTTATAGCTTCCTGTCCCTTTATCATTTATATCACCAAGGGATAACCGAGTCATCTTCTCAGCAAATTTTTTCCTCATACCCATCAAAGTATCAAAGGCTGCTTCATGTGATGCATCCAGACCTTTATAATAAAAGAACGATTTTAAAAATAAGCAGAGTGCAATGCCGCCGGTCATTAAAAAAATATATTCTAATGTAACCGAGTTTTTCTCAACAAAGCTTACTATAATATCGTAAACCATAATATATGGTATAATTCCTAATATGACACTACTGGAAATTAGAAAAACAGCTAAATATAATTTATTTTTATATTCTTTCGCATATGCTAAAACCTTTATTAACGAACTCATTGTTAACCTCCTTCATTCAATATATAAATTGTATTTTTGATATCAATAATCATTATCAATATGTGTTTTTTAATTTTAACATAAAAGAAGTCATACTACTTTTCCATTCGGTATGATGAGTATTCCAATCAGATTATAACTTAAGCAGTATTATTCAACAAAAAAACAAACCCTATAGTTTTTCAAATACTACTTAAAGGTTTGTTTCATTTTTTATAAAAAAAGGATTATTTAATAATTTACTTGAGTTCTCTGATATCTCTTGGAATAATATTATAATATTGCTTAAAAGCTTTAGTGAAATTACTATGATTGCTATAGCCACACGATAAAGCTATTTGTGTTATACTCATATCGCTATTTTCTAACAAATCCCTTCCTCTTGACATTCTAGCTTGCTTAATATAGGCATATATACCCGTTAAAAACATTTGTTTAAAGCAACTCTTTAATGTACTGGAGGAGATGTTAAATTTTTTACACAAATCGTCAATCGTAATTTTTTTATCTAAATTCTCTACTACGTATTTTTTTGCATTCATGACTTTATCAATTGTAGAATGATTATAATAAATTGCTTTCACTCTTTTATTTTTCTCAAAATTCTTTGTCTCATATAGTAATAATTCAATAGTTTTTAGCTTAATGGTATCATTATCATTATTTTGTATTGCTAATTTTATATCGTTTATAATATTTTTAATCACAATATTATATTTGATAACTACGGTTTCACCTTCATTAATTAATTTAAAAAATTTTATGAATCTGTCTTTGCTTATTTCAAATACTGCTTCAAATGATTTTATTATTTCACTACTAAAACCCATTATTATCATGCTCTCATATTCTTTTTCATAAGGTTGAAGTGTTCTTACGTTCCCGATTCCTTCAAAGTACATGGATATTCCAGGGGTAGCTAAAAATACTTTTTTTTCTTGATTTGTTGCTAAAAGATTCCCCTTCAGACAATAATCAATTATCAAAAAATTGTCAGCAAAGCTCTTATACTCAGGTAAATCATTTGTTATCTTTTCTTTTAGAGCAAAGTTACTATACGCTAAATACAAACCCTGTATTATTTTGAATATTATAATTGTCCCATGTCCATATTCAGGCAAAACTTCATATTCAGAATACTTTTTATTTGACTCCTTCAAAATAGTCATACAGTTTAAAAAAAATAAATCTTTTTTTATATCATTCATATAGTGCACCTTCTCTAAAAAATAACTTACTTCTTTTTTTACATTATTTCCTCTTCCCATTAAATAATATAAAGCACTTTTACGTCAACCTATCTAGCCCAGTACCTTTCCTTCATCCAAAAATTTAGTGCCAATTATACTATTAATCTATGCATTAATTATAATACTATATATCTTTCTTTTATTAAAGCCTCTATCTACAACCATCCAAGACAATTTTAAGCTTAATGAGCATCAATATACTCCTGAAGTGCATTATGATAAACATCCAGTCTTATTTCTTGAGGCTCTGTTTTTTCTCCCAAGATTAGGTCTACCATATGATGAGCAGTTTTTTCTCCTATTGTCATAGATTTTATACATGAAACGCAATATACCACTACATCTTGACAGGGCATTTGTATCGCCCGTTTTTTTTGAAGCTTGTTGACCTCTTCAATTGAAAGCACAGGATAAAAATTGTCACCACAACAAATGGATCTTGTCCCATGATATTGGGATTCTACTATTTCAATATTCATCTTTCGCAAGATGCTCCTTACCGATGCGTGCACCTGCGGTTTTGGTCTGTAAGAACAAGAATCTTGCACTGAAACTTTCATTCCCGTATAATCCGGCAGAATCAAGTTTTCGATTGAATCTAAAATTTCCCATAATGAAATAGTCTTTATGCCTTCATACATTGACCTAAAACGTCTGTCACAGCCTGCACAATTATTTATGATTGTAGAACCTGACGGCAG
>JAKSCF010000674.1 GCA_022360735.1 Clostridia bacterium | reverse complement strand
TTTACTATTACCTTTTGCTATACCTGGTATAAAGGCAAAAACATTATCATCAGCTTGATCACAAACTTTGAAATACCAGCCTTCAAAAAAGTTTCGCTTTTTGTTCCTACCATGATATAGATCTGGATTCCTAATTTCTTTAAGCATAAATCTCCTCCTTGATTACTATTTAATATCCTTTCAAAATAAAATCAGTTTATTCAGGTGAATATTACTTATTAAGCAAGAAAAACTAGAACTAACAAAGGAGTGATTCACATGAAATTTACTAAATCTTATTGGATAGACTCTACAGATGACACAAATTATCCTACCCTAAAAGAAGATACAAGCATAGATATAGCTATCATAGGTGGTGGTATCGTAGGGATTACTTGTGCTTTTTTGCTACAGAAGGAAGATTTTAACGTAGCTATTTTTGATGGCAACAAAATTATTAAAGGTGCTTCTGGATATACTACCGCGAAGATAACATCTCAACATAATCTAATTTATGATTATTTAATAAAAACCTTTGGATTAGAAAAAGCTCAGCAATATGGAGATGCTAATGAAAAAGCTTTAAGGTTCATAGAAAATACAATTAAAAATTATAATATATCATGCGATTTTGAGATTTTACCAGCATATGTATATACCCAGGATGAAAAGTATGTTGCAAAAATCGAGCAAGAGGTTGAAGCTTGCAAAAAACTAGGTTTACAAGCTGATTATTTAGAAGAGCTACCTTTATCACTTCCTATCAAAGCTTCAATCCAATTTAATGAACAGGCCCAATTTCATCCGAGAAAGTATCTACTATCTTTAGCTGCAGAATTTATTGAACTAGGTGGACATATATATGAGAATTCAAGAATTGTCGGTTTAAAAAAAGGCTCCAAGAAAATTTTAACTACTGAAGATGGATTAAAAATTAAAGCCGACAGGGTAGTTTTAGCTTCTCATTTTCCAAGCTATGATGGTTTTGGTCTATACTTTACCCGACTTAGACCAGAGCGTTCTTATGTAATTGGTGTTACAGCAAAAGATGGATTCCCCCATGGAATGTTTATAACTGCAGAGAAACCTATTAGATCTCTGCGGCGTCAAAAATATGAAGACAGAGAACTAGTTTTGATCGGGGGAGAAAGTCACAGAACGGGGCATGGGAAGGATACAGAGTTTCATTATAATGCTTTAAGCAATTTTGCACATGATCTCTTTTCGGTAGATAAGATGCTTTATCGCTGGTCTACTCAAGATTATATAACACTAGATATGGTTCCTTATATAGGAAAATTAACATCTTTCTCTAATGATATCTATATAGCCACTGGCTTCGGAAAATGGGGCATGAGTGGTGGAACTAATGCTGCTCTAATGATAAAAGATTTAATAACAAATGGTTCTAGTCCATATGAGGAATTATTTAGTCCCTCAAGAAATTTAACTATCACATCAATTAAAAATTTCATTCTTGAAAACCTTGATACCTCAACAGAATTAATAAAAGGCAAGGTCACAAGTGGAGAAATGATGACTATACTTGATAGAGGTGAAGGTCGAGTTGTAGAAATCGATGGAGAAAAATACGGATCATATAAAGATACAGAAGGAAATATGCACATTGTCGATATTACTTGTACTCACCTCGGGTGTGAGCTTACCTGGAATTCAGCAGAAAAAACCTGGGACTGTCCATGCCATGGTTCAAGATTCAACTTTAGAGGTGATATTATTGAAGGACCTGCTCTTGAACCACTAAAGTACTTCAAAGGGGAACTGCAATGAAGTTACTCTATTACTTTTCATAAGAATGGTTATCGCTAAGGGCTATTGGATGAATAGTTTTTCAATCTTTAATATTTTATTTTCTGTCATACTATCACCTTTGCCATTCTTTTTCACAATTCTTTAACATTATTAGCGAAGAAATAATCCCAATAATACACAACGCTAGTACAAAGTAAAATACTGAGTGATAATTCTGAAGAGAATCCTTAATCACTCCTGATACAACACCAAAAATAGCACCTATCCCATAAGCAGTAAAAACAACACCATAATTTTGACTATAATATTTTGATCCAAACATGGCAATCGTTGTAGTGGGAGCTATTGCTAACCAACCTCCTACATTAAACCAAAATATTGAAAAAGCTATACTATATAAAACTATGTTTCCATCTTTTGCTAAGATCATTAAAATTGCTCCAACAGTTATTAATCCAAAGGAAATTAACATTGCCTTTTTATGAGTGAGCTTATCTGTAAGCCAACCAAAAATCGGTCGTCCAACTCCATTAAAAATAGCAAAAATAGACATTAATAGTGTAACTGTTTTTTCTGGGAGTTTAATCATTTCAATCCCTACATTGCTTGTCATTCCAATTAACATAAGCCCAATCGTTGTTCCAATTAAAAAGTTAATATACAATCCTTTAAAGTTTCCTGTACTCACCATTTCAGAAGTACTAACATCAATTGTATTTTTATTAATTTTGCTTAAAACTGGACTTTCTGTTTCAGATGGATACATAAAAGGATAAGAAGCTAATACAATGATTAAGCCAAAAATCAAACCCAAAATTTTAAATGCACTCATAACACCAAATATTTCTATTAGATATCTCGCAAAAGGTGCCGTTAAAAATGGTGATAGACCAAAACCTATTAACACAAGCCCAACCATCATACCCTTCTTTTCAGAATACCAATTGGCAACAACAGCTAATGGAATACCATAAACTATGCCTACTCCTGCACCAGTTATCATTCCATATGTAATAGTCAATATAAATATGTTCTGAGCAAATCCTGATAATAACCACCCTATTCCAACAAGAAGACCACCAATAGTAATAATAACTCGGGGACTACGGGTATTTAAATACCTCCCAGTCAACAACATAAATATAGCATAAAACGCTAAAGATATTATATAGGGTAATCCGCTTTGTGTTGATCCTATT
>JAKSCF010000577.1 GCA_022360735.1 Clostridia bacterium | reverse complement strand
ATTAGAGGCTTATGTCAATCGAGTTATCCTTTTTTTAGAATATTTAAAATCAGATATTGTTTTACAAAGAATAATAGGTAGAGCGCCTAAGGAAGATACGGTATTTTGCAATTGGAATACAAGCTGGTGGAAAATAAAAGATAAAATAGAAGAGAAAATGAACCACCTTAATACCAGACAAGGGAAAAAATGTGATTATTTAAATGGAACAGCACTAAATAAGTTTAAAGGAGATTGCTCATAATGGAGAACAAATTAATGATCTGGGATATTGACGGGACGTTGATGCATTGTGGTGGTTGTGGAAGGGTTGCATTGAATCAAACCTTCAATGAGTTATTTGAAATTGATGATGCTTTTTCTTATGCCAAAATAGGTGGTGCAATGGATGCTGTAATATTAAAGGATATACTCAGTATGAGTGGAATATCTTTTGAACATAAAGAAAAGATATTAAAAAAATATGGTCAAGTATTAGAAGGTATATTGGCAGAATTTGAGAATAATATTATTTTGCCGGGTATTCAAGAAATACTAGATTATGTTAAAGATAGTCGTTGTACTTATAATACCATTACAACCAGTAATTTTGAGATAGGTGCACGAATAAAGCTGGAATCTCATGACCTTAATTCATATTTTCCTGTAGGAGGCTTTGGAGATGTAGAGCGAGAAAAATGGGATGCTGCAAAGGAAGCCATACAAAAAACACAAGAATACTATAAGGTTGAATTTAAAAAAGAGAATATATACATTATTGGTGATACATGGTATGATATTGAATGTGCTAAAAAGCTTGGGATTCAATCCGTAGCTGTTGCGACCGGTTGGGTTGAGTATGACGTATTAAAAAAGCATTCACCGGATTATATATTTAATGATTTAAGTCATTATAATCAATTTATAAATATTATTAGTTAATAATTCCTAGTAGCTTTAGCATATAATTTACAGCGAGGGAATTTAATATGAAAAAAGTATTTGGATTTGTAATATTATCCGCAGTATTATTCAGTACGATGGAAGTAGCGTTAAAGATCGCTTCAGTTGGTTTAGATCCATTTCAAATGACTTTCATCAGGTTTTTCTGGGGTGGCATTTTTTTGTTGCCATTTGCTATAAAGGAACTGAAAAAAAGATCTATTGTTTTTGACAGAAATGATTTTTATTACTATATGATACTAGGGATTCTCAATATTGTTATTAGTATGACCTTTTTTCAGCTGGGAGTCATTTATGCTAAGGCATCAACTGCTGCAGTAGTATTTTGTACCAACCCTATGTTTACCATGCTGTTTGCCCATTTTATTACAGAAGAAAAATTGACTAAGAAAAAAGTTGTTGCATTAGGTATTAGCATTATCGGATTACTATTTATTATGAATCCATTCAATATGAATGCCGGAGACGAATTAATAGGTATTGGATTAGCTTTCGTATCTGCAGTAGTATTCGGCTTATATAGTGCATATGGAAAGCTTCGTATTAAAAAGTACGGTGGTATTGCTCAGACAAGCATTAGTTTTATAATGGGTTCACTTGTGTTACTGGTTTTTTTATGGGTAACCCGAAGACCTGTCATAAGTGGCATAACTCAAGACAACTTATTATTGGTAGTATATATTAGTATACTGGTTACTGGTGTTGGCTATCTTGCTTATTTTATGGCAATGGAGAAATCCAATGCTCTGTATGCCTCATTGGTTTTTTTCGTAAAACCTGCAATAGCCCCTGTATTTGCTATTTTGATTTTATGTGAAACCATAACAATCAATGTGATTATAGGGATTGTATTTATTTTAATCGGTTCATATATTACAATGGGGGCGGGACGTCTTATAAAGAAGAGCTAAGATTATCTGATAAAGGTGGTAGTGTGTATTGATTTATTGGAAAGATTTTTTACTTCCTTATGAACAAGCTGTAGAAGAATTAAAAATTAAGTTTAAATCTTTAAGGGACGAATATAGAAAACGCAGCGAGTTCTCACCTATTGAATTTGTAACAGGTCGAGTAAAAGCTGTACCCAGCATTATTGACAAAGCAAAAAAGATGGGATATTCAGAAGATCACATTAGTGAAATGGAAGATATAGCAGGAATTCGTATCATGTGTCAGTTTGAGGATGATATATATAAGGTCATTGAATTAATAAAGAATCGAGACGGCATAGACCTTAATATCATGCATGAAAAAAATTATATAGAAAATAAAAAAGAAAGCGGTTATAGAAGCTACCATATGATTATAAAATATCCGGTTATAACTGTAAAAGGGTTGACTGAGGTTCTGGCTGAGGTGCAAATAAGAACATTGGCAATGAATTTCTGGGCTACTATTGAGCATTCGTTGAACTATAAATACAGAGGAAATATTCCGGCTAACATTGTAGAGAAATTAAAAAAATCAGCTGAAGCAGCTTATCAATTGGATCAAGAAATGCTGGCTATAAGGGACGAAGTGATTGATGCTCAAGAATTATTCAGCTTGAAATCCAATACGGTAACCAGAATTATTTCCTATATTAATATGTTAGAAAATATTGGGGAGAAAGAAACAGCGATTTTTTACCGGAAAAAATTAAATGACACCATTGAAAGTTTTGATGATAATAGTAATCAAAAATTACTAAAAAACATCGCTGAAGAATTGCGTGTTATCACAGAAAGAAAACATGCTTAATGAATTAGGGGATTATAATGGATATATCTTTGTTGAAACAAATATTTGAAAATCGAGAGCCACGACCTTTCCATAAGTATCAATATTATTCTGTGCTTGTACCTTTGGTTAACCATAATGACTCTACTCATATGCTTTTTGAAGTGAGAGCGGATCAATTAAAAAGACAGCCCAATGAAATTTGTTTTCCGGGGGGAAGAGTTGAAAAAAATGAATCTCCTAAAGCCAGTGCAATAAGAGAGACACATGAAGAATTAAATATTCCAACCGATAAAATAAAGATTATCAGCGAGCTTGATTATGTGGTGACTTACAGCAATTTTACCTTGTACTCATTTTTAGGAGAACTGGACATTCAAGATGTAAAAGATATTAAAATGAATAAAGAAGAAGTACAAGAAGTTTTTATAGTTCCTTTTGACTTTTTCTTTGAGACAGATCCGTTGTTGCATGAAGTTGACATCAGACCTAATGTAAAAGATGATTTTCCTTTTGAACTGATTCAAAACGGAAAAGACTATAATTGGAGAACAGGGAAGCTGCCCGTTTATTTTTATCAATACAAAGATAAAGTGATTTGGGGGTTAACCGCAAGAATTATTGCTAATATGGTTAGAATTATAAAAGAAGATCAAAAAAAGTAGTGAGCTTCCTAATTTAATAAGGAAGCTCACTCTTCTGAATGGACGTTTTTATTGAATTTCAATTTTTTTCTTAGCGGGTATATTTTTTTCTTTTGGAAGAGATACTTTAAGAACACCATCTTTATAAGAAGCTTTTATAGCATTATGATTGATATCTTCAATATAAAATGATCTGCTCATTTGATTACTGTATCTTTCCCTTCTAATGTAATTGTTTTTTTCTTCTTTCAGTTCATTTTGTTGTTCAACACTAATTGTCAAATAATTATTCTGATAATCCAATTTGATCTGTTCTTTGTTGACTCCAGGAATTTCAGCTTCAAGAAGGTACTCTTTATCTCCATCTTTGATATCTACTTTCATTGTTGAAGCAGGAAAGTTCATGGTTTCATTAAAAAATTTATCAAAGATACTGTCTAAAGCTTGAACATTCCTTGAAAAAGGTACTAAACTATTAAACATTTACAACACCTCCAAATGTAATTTATAAATTAATTATAAACCTAAGGTCAAAGAAAGTCAAAGTCAAAAAGTAACTGTATTTAATTCATATTCACTCAAAATCATAAATAATGAAGGTTTTTTTAACTTATTCTTTCATTTTCATTGTTTTTCAAGCTTATAATTACTTTTTCATAATAAAACAAAAGACACCTTAGATTCTTTGTAATTTATCGCGAATAATCTGGGTTAGAAATTTTTTATGTATATATTTTTAACTGACTAAAAAGCATTTAAAGTATTGAAATGTACAAGACATGAATATGATTAATTAAAAGATATTGAAGGAGTGAAAAAAATGACAAGACGACACAAGATCTTTGCATTAATTGTAAGTATATTGATTCCTCAGCTAATTGGCCTTTTAAGCGGGTACCTTACAGGCGATAATATGGCGGCATATTCAGAATTGATACAGCCTTCTTTTGCACCGCCTGGAGAGATATTTGGACCTGTTTGGGCAATATTATATTTGTTGATGGGGATTGCCAGCTGGCTGGTGTATAACAAACGAGACCAAGATGACTCCGTACAAGATGCACTTTTTACTTATGCATTAAACCTGTTTTTTAACTTCTTTTGGTCTATATTATTTTTTGGATTGGGACTAAGAGGGGCAGCTTTTATAGAAATATTAGTACTTCTGGTTATTGTGATAATGACCACCATTAAATTCTATAGAATTGACAAAAGAACTTTACCATTAATGTTACCCTATGTCATTTGGGTAGCTTTTGCAGCCGTTCTTAATTTCAGTGTTTGGATGTTGAATATGTAATTTTCTTTTACCATTTTTGCTGCTATTCGTATACCCTGATGGCGTATAACTTACCCTTTAAATTATCACTATCTGTACAAGATTTTAGCAAAATAATACAAGTGATTTTTTTAATATTGTGAAAATAAATATAAATATTTAAAAAATATATACAATAATGTAAAATAGCTTTAGTACTGCTTTTGATATACATACTATGATAATATTAATAATAAAACAAAAAGACATTTAGTTAGGATGATATTAATGAAAGTAAGAAGTGGATTCATATTTATAATAATCATATGTTTAACTTTAATAGGCTGCATTGAGAAAAGCCAAGTTCATGTAGATGGGGAAAACTATAAAGAAATGTATGAATCAAACTTAGGTGAAGTTGAAGCGCTGCAAAATAAAATAAATGAATTAGAAAAAGCTAAGGAGGACTTACTTCTAAAATTAAATGAATTTGAGAATTCAAATAATACAATTAATAAATTAGAAAAGGATATTAAAACATTAGAATTGATATTGAAAAAACGAGAAGTTAATATTGGAATGAGTGAAGTAAATGATGCGCCATCAACGAAAGAATTAAGAAAAATAGTATTCAGTGGTGCCAAAATGTATCAAAAATTCTTCTTATCATCTAATGTAAGAACGCATGGAGATAAAGAAAAAGAACAAAATGATGACATATATAAAATAGATGGAAACGAAATTGAACAATTAAAAGGGTATTACTTGGTTATTGAAGAAAATATTAATACACTTTCAGATTTGACCGAGGTTTTAGAAAAAACATATACAAGAAAAGCGATAAATGATTTCTTAGATATTTATAGAAAAGATAACATGACTATATTGAATAATGGAAATTATATTGAATACAATGGATTGCTATTTTCGGCACTTGGAGCAGTTGGGAAGTCCCCTTATGATAAAGTGCATATTGATGAAACGGAGTTTGAACTTTGTGGCGTGACAACGGATGGTAATAATTTAATTTATAAAATGATACTACCTATAGCACAATTAGATGTTGATGGTCAAATTGAAGATGTAGATTTTAAAGAAAGCTTTATTGAAATGGTTAGAGATTATGAAAATATATGGAGATTAAATGATTTTATTATAATAGAAGATTATATATATAGTGAAGAATTTGAAGAGTGAGTATTTTTGTTTAATACAAAGATATTAAGAAAAGGAAAATTATGAAACACATTAAAATAAGTTTGATATTAGCATTATTTTTATTATCAGCATGTGTTCAGAATGACATCAATAATGGTAATCCAGAACAATCAAGTGAAACAAAAAATGAACATACAACAGAAGCTTCAATCAATAATAGCGAATCAAACTTAGGAATATCGAATAATGACAAGCCAAGAAAAGATAATCAACCAATAGAAATAGAATATCTGACTTTTCAAGATAAAAGGCTTGAAAATAAGATTATTAATTATTTAAAAGAAAATAAAATAATTAATAATGACACTAGGAAAATCAAAAAAGAGTCCTTGAGCAAAATAAAAAAATTAGATTTAAAAACATGTGGTTTAATAAACTTAGATGACTTAAGTCAGTTTCAATATTTGGAATATATAGATTTATCAAACTACGAATTCATGGAAGAAATGGGATTTTTTGATGATTTTGATTCAAATAAAATAAATGATTTAACACCATTAAGGAATTTAAATAATATTAATCATTTGGACTTGAGCAATCTCAATAAAAATAATCAAAAAAATCTCGCTGAGAGTAAAAATATTGCTATAATATCAAAGTTAACAAAGCTGGAATATTTAGATATATCCAATACTGGTATACAAGATATATCATTTTTAAAAAATAATCCTAACCTAAAAGTCTTAAAAGTTAATGGAAACGATATAGAAGATTTTAGTGTGCTTGAACAACTAAAGAATTTAGAAATTATAGAAATGAAGCATAACAACATTAAAAGTGTAGATATAATAACGAAGTTGGAGCACTTAAAAGAAATTAAAATTTTGGGTAATAATGCAATTAAAGACTATGAATTATTGAATAATATTTCAGATAAAGTAAATGTTGATGTCAAATATGACTTTATAGCCGATAACACTGTTGTTGATATCAACAATGAAGAAGCTAAAGAATTTATTAAAAAGGAAGCGGATATAAATGGTGACGACATTAAAAAAAGTGATTTAGCAAGTATTACATCTTTATATTTACCATCCTGTCAAATTCAAGATATTTCTTGGATTAAACACTTCGTAAATTTAGTTGAGTTTAGATTAGGGGATCAATCTATATCAGATATTTCTAGTTTTGAGAATCTAAATAAGTTGAAATTTTTAGATATATCATATAATGATATTCAAGATATCAATTGTGTAAGGAATATGGAAAATTTAACAGAGCTAATAGCATATGATAATCTGATTGAAGATATAAGACCTATTATAGAAAATGATAAGATTAAAGAATGTGATATTACTAAGAATAGAATCCAAGCTATCGATTGTTTACGAGATAGAAAGGCTCCTTTAAGGTTAGATGTGAGGCAGAATCCTTTAGAAAAAAACGATGAAATATTTGATAATTTACGTGAGATAAGAGATGGGTTAAATGAAGAGGTATATATTGAGTTAGATATACCTTAAATATATTAGATATTTTAGTGCAGCTGAACCTTCTTATAAAACAATTAGTTAGGATGATATTTTATGAAACGAAGAAGTGGATTCATATTTATAATAATCATATGTTTAACTTTAATAGGTTGCAATGAGAAAAGCCAAGTTCATGTAGATGGAAAAAATTATAAAGAGATGTATGAGTCAAACTTAAGTGAAGTTGAACAACTAAAAATTAAGATAGCTGAATTAAAGAATACTAATGAGAATTTAAAGCAAAAGCTTAATGATTTAAAAAATGTAAACCCTACAATTAAAAAGTTAGAAAATGATATAGAAGCATTAGAATTAATAATTGAAAAAAAAGAATTAAACATGAACAAAAATGAAGCAGCGGATGTACCATCAGTAGAAGAATTAAGGGTAAAAGTATATGAGGCAGCAAAAATATATCAAGATTATTTCTTTTTATCACATTTAAAGCATCATGATGATATTGAAAAAATGCAAAGTGACATATATAAACTAGATAATAAGATGGATGGTAATCTTGAAGGATACTATTTAGTAACTGAAGAAAATATAAAAAATCTTTCAGATTTTATTTCCAGATTAGAAGAATATTATACAAAAAAAGCCATACACGACTTTTT